>CAYUFI010000001.1:0-29018 GCA_964444175.1 uncultured Clostridiaceae bacterium
AGCAGGAGGACGGACGCGCCGATTGAGAGGACGTCGAAGACCAGGCAGAGGACGGCATAGTAGACCGGCCCGGACTGATTGCGGACGAAATCGATCAGCATCCATAAGCAGAAAGACGTCGTGAACGCTTCCGAGACAAAGGACCAGATGGCCCCCTGTTTCCTAGCTCCGTTCTTGGAAATCAGGAGCCCTCCCGCGGCCAGCATCAGGAAAGAAGCCAGCAGGAAATACCATTTGACGGGAGACAGGAACTGGAACACGATCGCTATGATGAGCAGGATCACTCCCAGCGTATTCAGTTTTTTCTTGACATCCATGGATTTTATCCTCCTTTATTTTACAATGTCGACCGAGTAATCGCTCAGCAGGTTCCCGTCCTTCTTAAACAGCGAACCGAAACCGAAACTGGCGTGCAGAACGCGGTAGTCGTTCTCGAATACGACTCCGTAGTCATATCCGCACCCCGCATAGTCTTCCGCGCCGGCTCCTTCGTCGAGGACAAGGCCCAGGTTCATCAGGGTCACGTCGGCGAGAGAAGCGTTCGAGCCAGAACTGTACAGCGTGGAATTCCGCTTGCTCATCGACGAGTAACCCGTCGACCAGCTGTAACAGAGCGAATAGGAATGCCTTTTCCCTTCCTCCAGGAAATCGTCGTAGACGTAATCGGCTTCGTACGTGTAGTAAGGGAAGCTGCGGATGGAAGAGCAGACGAACGCGCTCTTCGTTTGCAGCGAACCGAACGGGAACGTCCGGTACAGGGAGTCGTACGTATAGAACGGGACGCTGTAGGCGAACGCTTCGTCCGCGTCCCCTAAGGCGATTCTACTTCCCGTATACGTCGAGAGAATGCCTTTCGTATAGCCGGCCTTTCGCAGAGCGGAGGCCAGGGCGTCCAGATAGTAAGCGTCGAAGAGGACGTTCAGATCGATGTAAGGCGTGAACGTCGAACCGTAGGAAGCGTCGAGATACTCCTGAAGGTCTTTTTTTCTTCCGTAGAGCGCTAGGCCTTTCTCGGAAATGGAGAACTTCACGTAATTCTGCGTAAGCCCGTTTCCGAGGTCCTCTTCGAAGAACTCGAGACGGTAGAAGTCCTTGTTGCAGACTTCTACGGCATCGGCGACCGTCTTCTTCATCTCCGGGTTATAGTACGGATCGGTATCTTCGTTCTCCCCCGGTATCAGATAATACCAGACGTAATGGAGATAGCCGGAGAAGAGATTGTAGGAATCCGAATCGCAGGACTTCTGATAGGCGTCCTTAAGAATCCTGCTGAGTCTCGAGCTGATCGGGATCATCCGGTTCAGGTTCTTCGGGTCGTTCAGGGCGCGGATGTTGTAGAAATTATAGTTTCCTTCGCTATCCGTGTACGCCGTGTACGAGTCGATGGACTTATAGATCTCGCTCGCCTCTAGGGCCGCGTAAGAGCTGACGGCGTTGAACTTCTCGTTCGCGTCCGTTCCGCCGGAATCGTCGACGTAGTAGTTCAGGACCAGGTTCTCGTTGTAGGGCCCGTCCTCGTTCGAGTTCGGAAACTCCACCGAATACACGCCGGCTTCCCTTTTCACATCCTTGTTGATGTAAAGATACAGCCCGTAAGTGATGCCGCCTACCCCGACAAATAGGAGGACGATGATCAGGATAATCCGGACGATGTTCTTCTTCTTATCGTCGTACCGCTTGACCTCCAGGTCCGTATATTTCGGCATAGAGGCTACTCCCGGATCTTCCCCTCGCGGATGGCGACGTACTTCTCGATCTCCGGGCGGTTCCCGAAGATGAAATGATTGTGCCCGATATAGACCATTTCCGGTTTTTCCTTCGAATAGTCGTGCATGCTCGGGTCGTAGACATAAAGCTTCTTGTTCTTCTCAATCTCGGGATCCGGGACCGGAATCGCGCTCAGCAGCGACCGCGTGTACGGATGCAGAGGATACTTGAACAGCTCCTCCGTCTCCGCGAGCTCGACGATCCTGCCCTTATGGATGACGCCGATCCTGTCCGAGATGAAGCGGACGATCGACAAATCGTGCGCGATGAACAGATACGTCAGACCCTTCTCTTCCTGGAATTTCTTCAGCAGGTTCAGAATCTGAGCGCGAATCGAGACGTCCAGAGCGGAAATCGGTTCGTCCGCGACGATGAATTCCGGTTCCATGACGATCGCCCGGGCCAAGCCGATACGCTGTCTCTGGCCGCCGGAGAACTCGTGCGGATAACGCGTCAGATGCTCCGGGAGCAGTCCGACCTCGCTGATAATCTTCTCGACCTTCTCGACACGGTCCTTCTCGTCCTTATAGAGATGGAAGTTATAAAGACCTTCTGAGACGATGTACTCGACGGTCGCTCTTTCGTTCAGGGAAGCGGCCGGATCCTGGAAGACCATCTGGATCTTCTTGGTGAATTCGCGCTGCTTCTCGTGGGAGAGCTTGCCGCTAACCTGTTCGCCTCTGAAATAGATGGCGCCTTCCGCGCAGGGATTGATGCGCATGATCGCGCGCCCGATCGTCGTCTTGCCCGAACCGGACTCGCCGACCAAAGAGAACGTCTCCTTCGGATAGATGTTGAACGAAGCGTCGGTGACCGCGCGGAACTTCTTGCTGCCGCGCCCGAAGTCGATCGAAACGTGCTGGACCGAGATGAGCGGTTCCTTCGTCTCGTTCGGCAGCGGCTCGTCCGAGTAATTGCGGAACGTAAGCTTCGGCGCAACCCGGGAAGAGGGTTCTGTTTTCAGGGTTTCCTGTTCTTTTTTGGATTTTCCAAACATAATCCCTCCTTTACTCCTTCATTTCCTTGGCGACCTGCAGCATCTTCTCGTGCAGGTTCTGAATGTTCTTCGGCTTTTCCACCTTCGGCGCGCGCGGATCCAAGAGCCAAGTCTTGGCGTAATGCGTGTCGCTCACCTTGAACATCGGCGGTTCCTTCACGAGGTCGATTGCCAGCGTGTAGTCGCTTCTTAAAGCGAACGCGTCGCCCTTGACCTTGTTATAGAGGGACGGCGGCGTTCCCGAAATCGCGTACAGCTTCTCGCCGCGGACCGACAGCTGCGGCAGGGCCGAAAGCAGGGCCCAGGTATACGGATGCAGCGGGCGGTAGAAGATGTCCTCGACCGTGCCGATTTCGACCGGCTGACCGGCATAGAGGACAACGACCCTCTCGGCGACGTTGGCGACGACGCCTAAGTCGTGCGTGATGTAGATGCACGTATAGCCGTATTTCTTCTGCAGAGACTTGATCAGGCGGATGATCTGCGCCTGGATCGTGACATCGAGAGCCGTGGTCGGCTCGTCGCAGATCAGGATCTTCGGTGTGCACGACAGAGCGATCGCGATGACGATGCGCTGACGCATGCCGCCGGAATATTCGAACGGATAATCGTCGTAACGCTTCTCCGGATCGTTGATGCCGACTTCGCGCATGATCTCGATCGCGCGCTTCTTCGCCTCGTAGTGCGAGACGTGCTGGTGCTTCATGATGACCGAGGAAATCTGTTCGCCGATCTTGATGATCGGGTTCAGAGAAGTCATCGGGTCCTGGAAGACCGTGGAAATGCGGGTCCCGCGGATCTTCTGCCAGTCTTTTGATTTATGGACCTTGGCGAGATTGACGTGCGCGTAACCTTCGAGGGTTCCGTCTTCCAGCGTCTTCTTATAGGCGACGCGGAAATTCACCCGGTCGAAGAGGCGGTTCAGCGTCTCCTCTTCCTCGAGCTTCTTCCCTTCCTTCATGCCTTTGACGAGCGTTCTCACCAGTTTCAGGGACATGAAGATGCTGTCGAAGAAGCCGTATCTAGAGGCCGTAAGGACGACGTCCTTCGCGATGCGGTCGTTTCTTTCTTCGGCGCTGGGATCGGCGCCTTTAGCGTATTCCGTCTTCAGAAGGGCGAGCAGTTCCGCCTTTTCTTTGCGGTAGCGTTCGTTGAACTCCGTGTCCGCCTCGCCCTGCTTCCTTCTTTCGGCTTTCTTGGCGGTATATTCCTTCTTCTTGGCGTCGAGCTGCTTCGAGAGCTCGGCGTATTCCTGCTTGGCCGTATGGATCTTGTCCTTCTCCGTCCTGCGGTCGTAAAGCTGAATCAGGTTCTGCTTTTCGACGACGGCGTTCGAAAGGACGCGTATCTCTTCGTGGTACTTGTGGCGGACGTCGGCCGGAAGACGGTAAAGCTCGCTCTTTTCCTTTTCGAGAGCTTCCAGCTTCGCGTAGATTTCCCCGCCGTTCTCCAGATACGATTTCCGGTTCAGTTTCCACCTCACGTAGGAAAGCATGATCCGGCGCAGAGGATTCATTTTGACCTTCGTGTCAGAGACTTCGTCGTCATATAAGTAAATATCGCCCTTCGAGATATACCCGTTCGCGTCGGTCATGCCCGAAATCGTCTTGGTCAGGACCGATTTACCAGAGCCGGATTCCCCGACGATGGCGATGGATTCGCCGTCATAGATATCCAGATCGACCCCGCGGATGGCCGTGAGCTGACGCCCGCGGACATTGAACTTCACTTCGAGGTCGCGGATGGAAACGATGACTTTCCTGTCTTTCTTGTTTTCTTCCATGGAGTGCCTCCTTTACTGCATGTGCGTGCGCGGGTCGGAAGCATCGCCCAGATTCTGCCCGACGACATATAAGACGATGGAAACAATCGCCGCGACGATGACCGGCGGCCAGAACTGCCACGGATAAGTCGTCCATCCGGCTTCCCCGTCGGAAATCAGACGTCCGATGGAAACCGAGTTCGCGCTCAGACCGACGCCGATGTAGGAGAGGAAGACCTCGTAGCTGATATAGGACGGCAGCTCGGTGGCGACGACCGTGACGATGACCGAGACCATGTACGGAAGGATGTTCTTCGTGACGATTCTTCTCATCGGGGTCCCCAGGCACTTCGAAGCGAGGTTATATTCGCGGTCGCGGATGATGAGGACCTGCGTACGGATGAAGTACGCGATTGAAAGCCAGCCGGTGATGGTCAGAGCGAAGACGAAGGCCCAGAAGCCCTGTCCGATGATGTAGACCAGAACGGAAATCAAGAGAACGTACGGAACGTTCGCGACGATGTTGTAGACCTGGTTCATGATGACGTCGAGTTTCTTCGAATATCCCCAGAACGCGCCGAGGATGACGCCGATCGTCATGTTGATGACCGTGCAGACCACCGCCAGGGCCAAAGACGTCCTCGTCGCGGTCCAGACGGAATTGAACATCGAGTTGCCCAGCGAGTTCGACCCGAACAGCCAGATGATACTGAAACCATGATAGGCGATGGCTCCGCTCGGATCGAGGTTGAACGCCTCAATCTGCTGCCACCACGGGTTCACGTTGATGTCGTACGGTTGGAAGATCGGATAGACGACCGCCATCAGGACGACCAGGAAAAGAAGGCTCATGACGAACCAGTTCACCTTGTTCGAGAAGAAGACGCGGCCGACCGATTTCCAGTAGGAATAGCGCGGAGCGACGATCTTCTCGGACGAGACGGAATTGTGATCCGCGAAAACGAACAGCGAATCGTCTTCGTCATGTGGATTGTACGGTTTTGTTAAATCGATGACCTGCATGAACTAAGCCTCCTTTCTGACTTCAGAAACAGGCGCCTTTTCTTCCGGCTCGGCCGGCTCGTCCCTTTCGGCGACGACCGTCTTCTTCCGGATCCGGCGCTTTCTGCCCGTCGAGCCCTTGTCGACAAAGGAAATGCGCGGATCGATCATCGTGATCAGGATATCGCCCAGGATCAGCGAAATGATCGATAGGAGCGTGTAGAAGAAGGCGAGGGCGACGATTTCGCCGTTATCGGAATTGTTGATGGCGGTCGTCAGCAGTTTGCCGGTACCCGGAACCGCGTAGAAACGCTCGGTGATGAACGCGCCGGTCAGGCAGCTAAGGATCGAGCCAGGGATGCCTTGGATCAAAGGAATCGCGGCGTTCTTGGCGATGTGCTTCCGGAAGATTTCCCCTTCGGAATAGCCCTGCGAACGGGCGAACTTGACATAGTCGGCGTTCGCCTGGTCGATCATGTAACGTCTAGTCCATTTCATCAGCGAACCGATGGAAGGCAAAGCCAGCGAAACGGCCGGCAGGACGTAGTAGAGCCAGCTGCCGCCGGTCTGGAACTTCGTCGGAAGGCCGATGGAGCCGCCCAGAGCGCGGAAAATCGCGATGTAAGCCAGCGAAGGAACAGCGATGATGAAGATGATGTAAGCCATGCCGAGGTGGTCGACGAACTTATCCTTTCTTCTGGCCATCCAGATGCCGAAAGGAATGCCCAGCAGATAGGAGATCAGCGTGGCGACGATGCCGATTAAGAACGAATAGCCCATCGTGGACAGGCCGTTCTTCTTCGTGGAATAGTTGACGTACCGGTCGTAATACGTAGAAGAGTACATGGAAAGATAAGTCGCTTCGTCGATGTCCGAATACGTCAGCGAATGATAATCGATGGAAGTCGGAACGACGACCGTGACGCACGTGTCGGCGTTGAAATAGAAATCGTAGTCGTTCGTCAGGTTCAGAGCCATGCCGGCGTTGGCGAATGGACTGTACGTATCGGTCTTTTCCCCGCTCTTCGTCGGGAAGCACGCGGTCAGCTGGTTGCCGTCCTTGTCGAAGACCTTGATGTAATCGTAGATGTTGTCGAAAACAATCTGGTCGCAGTTCGAAGTGATGTGCTTCGTCTTGCTTTCGACCAAGACGTCGTCGCTGGTATCGTTCGGCGTGCCGTTGGCGCTGAAATACTGAACGGTGAAATCGATGCCTTTGACCCCGTAAGTCGATTCGATCAGTTCGTATTGCTTCGGATAAGGAGTCGTCTCGAAGACGTTCGTGCCCTGCTCCTGCAGGAGGATGTCCTCGATCGTGCGGTCCTTGTCGTCCCCGGTGTAGGAGACGCCGAGGTTGAAGTGGAACCACTGCTGAGAAGTGAACCAGGAGGAAAGTTCGTCGTAGTAAATCAGGTATTTATCCTCTGTTCCCGAACCGACGAGGGCCGGGGCGCCGGAAACATTGTCCCACTCCCAGCGGATGTAACGGTCGGTCAGGTTCGAGGAAGAAACATCGTTCGGGGTCTCGAAAGTGAACATCTGTCCGAAGAACTTCCCCAGACGGTGGAAAACGTTGTAATCGCGGGTGGCGAAATAGACGGACCGGATGCGCGAGGTCACCTGGTTCTTGAACGTGACCGTATATCCTTTGCTTTCCAGCTCGGAACGGAAACGGTACAGGTACGGGTTCGGTTCGTCTTTGTGAACGACTTTTTCCGAATCGGTGTATTTCCCCTTGTAATCCTCCGTGATGATGAGGTTTCCGTTCTTGTCGCTTTCGCGGGCCGGAAGGGTCTTATAGAACTGAAGGAGCTTGGGATCGATTGTGTCGTAGCGTCCTTCCTCCTTCATCTTGTCGTTGACCCAGTCGGCGTAGGAGTAATAGTCGAGATAGTCGTACTCTTCGAGTTTCTTGGCCCTGTAGACCGCCGCTTCGTTGACGTTCAGATGGGTCAGATTCGTGTCGCTCGTGAAAATCGCGTCTCTTGATTTCAGTTGGAATATCAGGAGCATGATGATGAACGTGACGACCACTATTGAAAGAAGAGAATAAAGGATTCTCTTAATCAGATATTTAGCCATGTGTTTTTCCTTTCCTCCCCGATAAATATAATGAATTATATACCATTTGCTTCCCTGTTGAAAACAGAAAATTTCCCCGAAGGCTCGGAGTCTTCCGGACGTTTCTAGAAGGAAAACCGCGGCAAGGTGTTATCCGTATAGGGAACGTTCAAGAAATGGCTTCGGGAAATGTCCGTCCTTTTACGGGCTTTCTTTCTTCCGCTTTTTTGAGTAGAATACAACTACATTCAGAAAAACAGAACAGGAGGTCACCTATATGGCTGCAGATTTATCCGAGAAGAAGGAAGAGCTCGAAAAGCATCTTTCGGCCGCCTATCAGGCCATCTGGAAGAACGATTACCTCTCCGCGTACCAGAACTTCACGTCCGCCGGGGACATCGCCAAGGATCTCAGCGAAATGAGTTCCAAGCCGCAGTCGGGCGAATACGCCTCCTTCAGCGAGGAATATTACGACAAGGCGAAGATGTACGCCTCCATGGGCCATCTCAGCTACGAGGACGAAGGCAAGTACCGCCCGCGCAAGCCGGCCAAGGGTTTCGACGAATTCGTCGGGCTTGACTCGGTCAAGGATTATTTAAGGAAGGACATCGTCGAACCGTGGAAGGAACGCTCGATGTACAGCCGTCCGCTTTCGGCCCTCTTCGTCTACGGCCCGAGCGGCACAGCCAAGACCACTTTGATCCAGTCTTTGATCCACGAGCTCGGGGCGACCGGCTACTTCGTCGAGCCGATGAAGAATGTCCATGACCCGCTCAGACTGAAAGAAGAGCTCGGATATCTTTTCTCCCGCGCCGAGGACCGCGACCACGTCGTCATCTATTTCGACAATCCGGAATTCTTCTTCCCGAAGGAAGGGGATAAGAAGACCGCGAAACTCACCAAGACCTGCGAAAAGCTCGTCCGCAAGGAAATCAAGCGCATCCGGAAAGAGCATCTCGACATCCTCTTCGTCGCCTCGAGCGACGCCCCGTACAAACTCGATCCGGGCGTCTTCTCGAGCGGCCTGTTCGACGATCTGATCCGTCTCCACCGTCCGGACCACGTCACGAGGAAGGCCATGATCGAGGAGCGTCTATCCGAAGTATCGGTCACGCCCGAACAGATCGACAAGCTCGTCTCCCTCACCCGCGGATACGTCAATAAGGAACTTTCCCGTCTCTGCCGCGCCCTGGTCCGCGAAGCGAAGTTCGTCACCAAGGAGAGCAAGCCCGCCCTTAAGGACGACATCGTCGAAAAGGTCCTGAAGGACTTCGTCCCGGCCGATTCGGAAGAATACGACCGCTCGGTCGAATCCTTCGAAAAATCCCTGCCTTCGGACGTCCGGATCACGGATTCCGCCAAGTAGGGATTCTTCGGATTATTTCCGTTTATGAAGAGAAATCACGCGTGGGTTTCTCTTTTTTTGCGCATTCCGTACGGGAAATACCAGAGCGAGAAGATTCCGACAAGCGATAGGGCGCTGCCGGAAGCGTCGATGAGGGGGACTAGAATCCTCCAGAGATACGTGATTCCCCTTACTTTCACGTCCGTCCCGTCAGGATATCTCATCCCGTTCACGCGTGAAGAGCACGCTTCCGCGTATAACACGTTTTTCGCGGACTTCTGCATGTAATAAATGGCCGAAGCGGACGTATGGTCCGTGTTCGGGAAGGCGCGGGAAGGATGGAGCCACATCGTGTTCCCGGCGCGCATGCCCTGGTTCATGTTCATGTAGCGGTAACCGAACGTCCCGGCGTAATCGGTCAGGGCGTTCCCTTTCATACCCCATTCGTTCCTTAAGATTTCCGTCATCAGCCCGGAATGGCCTCCCGCCCAGGTCGTCCCGATGCGGTTATACGAGGACATGACCCCGTGGGCGTCCCCTTCTTCTAAGGCGAAGC
Organism: uncultured Clostridiaceae bacterium; assembly: GCA_964444175.1. Classification (GTDB taxonomy): domain Bacteria; phylum Bacillota_I; class Bacilli_A; order RFN20; family CAG-288; genus Scatoplasma. Next base: position 9,491 of record CAYUFI010000001.1, read on the forward strand.
GGAATTCCTTCAGATAATTCTCGCGGATCGTCTGTTCGTTCGCGTAAGTCACGAGCCCGTTATAAGGATCATCGTTCCGGAAGTTTCCCCGGTCCCCGCGGTTCGTGTCCTGGTCGTTCAGGGCGAAATGCTTCACGAAGCAGACGAGACCGTTCTTCTGGGCGTTCTTCACCACGTTCTCCGCGTAGAGCCCTCCGAGCGTGTCGTCCTCGGAATAATACTCGTAGTTCCTTCCCCCGAACGGATGGCGGTGCGTGTTGCACGTCGGGCTCCACCAGGTACGGATATGGAGATACTTGGCTTCCTCGGCCATCTGTTCCCCTAAGCGCGAAGCGAGTTCCTTCGAGAACGTCCCGGCCTGGATCGGGTAGCACGGATAGAGCGTCCCGCCGGCACTGAAGCCCATCGGGCAGTCGGAATAGACGCTGATTTTCTTATGGATTGTCAGTAGCTGGTCGGCGAACCCGAATCCCCAGGATAAATACGAATAGAGTTCGTCCGCGGAAAGGCACTGCACCAGCTCGTCCCATTTCGGAGAGTAATAGTCGAGCGGTTTCCCGTCTGAATCCACGAGATCCATGAAGCGAATCCCTTTGCCGGAAGACGTGACGGGATGTTCCGGAATCTCGATCCTCTCGGTCTTTTTCGTCTCGGTATTGTAGACGTAATCCGTCCGGTCGTCGTTCTTCCCGAGATGGGCGCGCTCTCCGACATCCGTGACGGCCTTTTTGATTTCCGGCGTGAATTCCTTCTTCGCTTTGCCGGCTTTTCCCCCGTCCCCGTAGACCGCAGGCCATGTGTTCAGCCAGTCTTTCCTGGAAAGGAACTTCTGATCCGGACCGACGGACGTGTACGAATCCGTCTCGAAGCGGTTCGTGATTGGGTATCCCGTCTTTTCGGACATGTCGAAAAGGACTTCCTCTTCCTGGTCATATTCCAAAACGAGGTTGGGGTCTTTTTCCCCGACCAGGGAAGTATATCCTTCTTTAGCGAGGATGTTGTTGACCGCACAGTGCGCGTTCTTCCCTAAAGACAGGCCGTACGTCCCTTTCTCGAGGCGGTACGTCTTCTTTCCGTACGCGTCGTAGGACGCCATATATTTCTTATCGAACGATAGGAAACACCGTTCCGTCTCGCCCGGATGAAGGACGGACGTCTTGCAGTAATCGATTAGATCCACCGCGGATTTCTCAATCCCGAGCGCCTTATCGAGCTCCGTGTACGGTTTTGAGACGTACAGTTCCAACACGTCCCTGTCGGGAACCGACCCGGTGTTCTTCACGTCGACCGAACATATAATCCGGTTTCCATCTTCTTCATACTGGAATCCCGACCATTCGAACGAGGAGTACGAAAGCCCGTACCCGAACGGATACACCACTTCCTCCGCGTAATCGAAATCCCCGGGATTCCCCTGTTTTTTGATGAAGTCCACGTACCGCGTCTCGAAATAGCGGTAACCCGTATAGATGTCCTCGGAATAGGCGACGTACGCGCAGGTCGTTTCCTTCCCGTCCTCGTAGAAGCGGTTGTCTCCGTAGTTCTGCATCGACGGAGGCGAAAGAAGATCGGAGGCGTACGTGTCGGAAAGACGGCCCGAAGGCGTCCTTTTCCCGGAAAGAATCTGTGCCACCGCGCGGAGCCCGTAGTTCCCTCCTCCCCCGATATAGAGAGCCGCGTCCACCCCGTACTTTTTGTCTTCGATAAACCCGCATTCAAACGGGTTCATCGTGTTCAAAAGAACGACCGTCTTCGGAAATCCCTGCTCCTTCACTTCGTAGAGCAGTTCTTCCTCTTCCTTGGTCAGTTCGAGGTAGTGGCGCGAATCGTTCTCGTAAAATTCCTCCATCGACGTAGGAAGATCCTGTCCTTCCCCGCCGGAACGGGAGAAGACGACGACCGCCGCGTCATGATAATCCTTGAAGCTGCTCTCGACTTCCTGATACGCTTCCTTTTCGACTTCGTTCACGGAATAGCCGTAATCCCTTTTCCCTTTCGTCCCGTAATAGGCCCCGTTCATGTCGGTCCCTTTTCCGCGCTTATATCCTTCCTTGTATTTCTTCAGATAAAAATCGCGCAGGGCGGGATTCGCCTCGAACCCTTCCTCCTTCAAAGCGGAATAGAATTCGACGTCTTTTTTTCTGTCGCCCTGTCCGGAACCCGTCCCGCCGTAAACCATATCGACCGAAGCGGATCCGAAGACCGAGATTTTCCTTTCCGAAGGAAGGAGAGGAAGCGTTTTGTTGTCGTTCTTTAAAAGCGCCGCCCCCTGTTCCTCGATGTCCAAGGCGAGCCTTTCGGAATCGGAGAAGGCTTCCTCTTCCGAGGACGTGCGCTTCGGGTAATAATCGACTGTCCCGTCCTCTTCCATTTCCAAATCGTTCCAGCCCCAGCGGCTGGTGAAGCTGTCGGCTCCCCCGCTGAGGACGCGGTTTCCGATCAAGAGCCCCGTAGCGGCGTTCAGAAGGACGGTCAATGTCCCCAAAACGGCTGTCCATCCGATCTTCCAGCCTTTTTTCATCGCAAGAAAACTATCCCAGATTCTTCGCTAGGAACGAACGCAGGGGCTCGAGCGCCGCGTGCGTGTAGAAGCGGTCGTCGGCGTGTTTCAAATTCTTCATGACGTGGTACTCGACCTGATCGTCCCCTAAGACGTAACTCAGATCGTCATAGAAGCGCACGGACTGCAGAATCGGGACGGTGATATCGATCGTGCCGTGGGCGATGTAGACGTCGAGGTCCTTGTTCGAAATCCCCTTCTTGGCGATTCTCCTCGTCAGAAGGATTTCGTCCTTTTCTTCTTCGCTCAGCTCGGAAATCCTCTTTCCGAGGTAGCGGTTCACGAACGCGTCGTCCCGTTCTTCTTTGTTATAGGATCCGACCATGCTTAACAGCATCGGAGAGATGTTCAGCGCGTCGAAATCCGAGGTGAACTTGTCGAAATCGATGCAGCCGTAATAATCGACGAGCGCGTCGACTTTCGACGTGACCAAAGGATGCAGTTCCTCCCCGATGAAGGGAACCGCGTGGAATTCGTCATCTTCGGTCAAAGCCACCATGCTCGCGAGATACCCGCCGGCCGATTCGCCCCAGACGGCGACCTTCGAGACGTCGTACCCGTACTTGTCCGCGTTCGCTTTCAAAAAGCGGACCGCCGCGGTGCAGTCGTTGACCGAAGCCGGATATTTGGCTTCGTCGGACAGGCGGTAGTTCACGGTCGCGCAGGCGTAACCGGCCGCGCGCATGTCCTGATACATCAGGACCGCCTGACGCGACTGGGAGTCGTTTCTGTTGAATCCGCCGCCGTGGATCAATACGAACAGAGGAGGCTTTTCGCCCGATTCCCGAGCCGGGACGTACAGATCGAGATAGTCGCTTTCGGAAACATCCGAATAAGGGACTTTCTCGTACGTCTTCCCTTCCCATTCCGGAGCGGGGATGTTTCTGTCGAAGGCGAACATGTTCCGCACCATGTAGTTGATCGTTCCGCGGGACGTCCCGACTTCGACGCCGAGCGTGATCCCGAAGCAGACCAAGGCGGTCAGCACGCAGCTTAAGACGGCCGTACCTGTTTTTTTCATCTTAGGGTTCCTCCTCTACAAAATTAGCATAAAAAGGAATAGTGCCGCAGGAAGAAGGTTCCCGGCGGCACTATTTTCGGAAAGGATATCGACTGGAATTTACTTCGCTTCGACCGGTTTTTCTTCCCTGACGTTATCGAACATGCCCGTGATGCCGACGGCCAGGATGCCGAGCACCGCGAAGACGACGCCGACGATGACCAGGACGCAGCATTGCGAGACGAACGGTTCGTCCGCGTGCAGATCGGACGCCCAGGCGAGGCCCATCTCGTAGACCGAGCATCTCAGCATGTAGAAGATCGAAAGGGCAAAGAGGCAGCAGACGAGGACCGTCAGGACGTCGACGCAGATTGCGACGGCCTTCCCGGCGACGCCTTCGAGCTTCAGAGAGCTGAGGCAGAGGGCCAGTAACGAAGAGACGATGATTCCGACGCAGACCCAGATGAACGGCGTCAGAGCCTTGTACTGGGTAGCGAAGTAACCGCGGGAGCCGTTATAGGCGACGCTGAAGACAATCATCATGACAATCGTCAGGACGACCGAGGCCAGCAGTCCGTAGTTGGCGACACCCTGTTTCTTAATGAATTTCATGATTCGTTCCTCCTATTAAGCGTGCTGCTTTTCCAGAATCGACAGCGCGATGTACGCGACGGCAGCAAGGCCGGTTCCAATCGAAGACCCGATGAGCAGACCCTTGGTCAGGGCTTCGTACCAGGTTTCGATATATTCGGTGTGAGAGGAAGCGGTGAGGCCGTTCATGAAGTTCGAATTGACGGCCGCGTAGTAGAATTCGTGGACCGCATCCTGAACTCTCTGCTGCATCCACTTATCGTTCGCCAGGCCGGTTTCGGTCATTTCCGTCCAGCCGTTGATGTTGTTCTCGACGTTCTTACCGCCGTTTCCGGACAGCATGCCGGAAGTACCCATGATGATGGAGTCGCGGGCGTTCATATAGTAAGGCGGGTTGACCATATCGGTGACCATGTAGCCCTTCCAATCCCATTCGCCGCGTAAGATTCCGAGCATCAGACCTTCGTGGGCGTTGCAGAAGGTAGCCCCCGCGCGTCCGAAGGCGCCCATGGATGCCAGGGCGTTCTCGTTTACGAAGACCTTTTCAAATCCTCTCAGTTCGCCTTCGCGGGCTCTCTGTTCGGACATGAACGGAGCGATACCAGAACGGTTCAGATCGTAATCGTTGAAGCAGAAGTGTTTCGGAGCGGCGATTAAGCCTTTCTCCTGCAGACCCTTGGAGTAGTCGTTAACCATATATCCGAGAGCGACCGGATCTTCCGAATAATACTCGTGGTTACGGGAGTTATACGGATTTCTGTGGAGGTTGGCGCCCGGGCCCCAGATGGCCATGCAGCCGTTCCAGAGCGAGATGTTGCCGATGACTCTTCCGGCTTCTTCGACCAGCTCGTGATTGAACGTCGCGCCGATGACCGGTTCAGTCGGAAGCGGACGGTTTTCCACGGTCGCATAGTAATCTTCGGAATCCTTGGTCAAATCTTTTCCGTACTGGGTCTGGCCGCTCCAGTTCTGATATAAGGCGCCGGCCGGACCATCGAAGCCCATCGGACCGTCGTCCTGATGCGCTTCCGGCTGACCGACCGACTCGATGGCCGGGAAGGTAGAACCGCCGGCGCTGAGAATCGAATTCAGGGCTTCGCCCATGCTCATCTTCTGGACGAGCGCGACGAGTCTTTCATCGTCGTAAGCGATCTTTTCGCCCTTCTGCGGTTTGGCGGAGGCGAAGTTGTAATCGCTCGGCTTGTTCCAGATGACCTCTTTTCCGAGCTTGTTCGTCGCGTGATCCGTGACGGTATAGACCTGGCAGGTGAGGCCCTTCTGCATCGCCTCGGTGGCGGCTAAGCCCCTCGCGGCGACCGGGAAGGTCGTATTCCAGCCTTTGATTGGATCGAGTTCGACGAGATCCGTATCGTTGTCGCCCGTGAAGTTCTCGACGCCCATGTCCTGAAGCTGGTTCTGTAACAGGACGCCCTTCTCCGAACGGGTAATCGGCTGCAGCGCCTCGAGCTTGACGGACTTGACCGCGTTCTTGTCGCCCGTGACCGCGTTCCCGTCGGCATCGACCAAGCCAGTCTTGCCCATATCGGTAAGAACATTGTTCAGAGCGGCATGTGCGCCGTCTCCGACCGCGAAGCGGTAGGTTCCTTTCGGAAGGATGTAGGCGCCTTTGACGCCGTCGTGTTCGTATTTTTCGTCCCAGATGGCGAAATCGCGCATCGTGACGGTAATCTCGACTGTCGTGGATTCTCCGGCCTTCAGTTCTCCGGTCTTGCCGTATCCGACAAGCTGGATGGCCGAAGTCTGATAATCGGAAGTATCGGTCTGCGGCACAGAAACGTAGAGCTGGACGTTGTCCTTGCCGGCGAGTGATCCCGTATTGGTGACCCTGACCGTGGCAACGTAGTTTTCCCCGCTGACTTCGACTTTCTCGAGCTGTTCGCTGAACGTCGTGTAGGATAATCCGTCGCCGAACGAACGGACCGTCTCGTCCTGATACTTCCATTCGGAAGCGTCGGACTTGGCGACGTCGCGGTGGCCGGCGGTCGGCTTGGAGGCATTGTGGATGCCCAATATCGAATCGAAATATCTGGATTCGTAATACTTGTAGCCGGTGAAGATTCCTTCTTCTTCGGCCATGTACCAGCCAGATTTCGTGTCACTTGTCGCGACCTTGTCCTTCGGGTCGAATCCCTTGAACGCGAAGTAACCGGTATTGATGCCGGAAGGAGAGACACTCGCCTTCGTGGCGAACGTATCCATCAGACCGCCGGACGGGTTGATCGTCCCGTCGAGAATCTGTGCGGTCGCCTTGAAGCCGTACTGGCCCGGCAGACCGGTCCATAAGACCGCGTCCGCTTCGTACTCTCCGCCCTTTTCAAAGAGTTCCGGAACGTCCATCGCGGAATCGGCGTTGATCAAAACGATGACTTTCTCGTAGTTGGCTCTAGCGTACTTGAGGATGTCGAGTTCGTTCGCGGATAAACCGAGGACGTCGTGGTTGGCATCCCAGGTGTTGCCGTTATAGGAAGTGCCTTTCCCGGCTTCGCCCGGCAGATAGTAGCCGGCTTCGGAGCCCATGCGCCCGACCGTAACAATCGCGGTGCCGGACTTGGTGCCCTTCGCCGTCAGACCGAGTTCGGTAGAGCTTAATTCGATGTTCGAATACGCACTCGGATTCGTGATGGCCGTGAAGCCTCTCGGAAGCTTTTCTAGAGCGGAAGCCGAAGACTGCGGATAGGTTCCGTCGTCGTTGACGTACTTGACCGTGGTCGTTCCGCCCCAGGCGCCTGGCTCGTCGTGGGTCATGCCCGCGAAAGTGGTCCTATACTTGTCGGAAACCGAGGAGTCGAGTTCGAAACCTTCGGCCTTCAGCTGATCCGGGATGTTGACGCACTCGGAAGCGACCGAGACCGAACCCATAGCGCCGCCGTAGTTCGGAAGATACGAATGTCCGCCGAAGACGGAAACCGTGCTGCCCTTTGCCAGAGGCAGAGCGCCGTTGTCGTTCTTGAGGAGCGACTGTCCCTGACCTGCCAGGTCTTCGGAGACAGCCTGCGCGTAGTCGTGCATGCCCTTGGTGGTCGTCAAATCGAAACCGCGGGCGTCTTCCTTAGAGTCGACCTCATAGTCCCAGGTCGGCTTGGCGTCCGGATCGTTGACGATCTTCTTAGAAACGATGCCGAGATTCGAATCAATGTAGTCTTTGTAGACCGGCAGGATCTGCGCGGCGTCGAGAGAGAATACCAGGATGCCGCCGAAGATTCCGGTCAGTCCGCGAGCCAAATTCTTCTTTTTCATCAATTCTTTTTCCTTTCCTTTAAAAAAGACGTGATACGAAAAGCAGAAAGCGTTTGGTAAAAATCGCTTTTCCATTTCCGGAAACAATTAGAGCCGCTCAGGTCTGGCAGGAACCGGAAGGGTTGTAATCGCTTCATCTATAGGTTAAAGCGCTTTCATGCTAATGGAAAAACTTTTTCCTAATCGGTAGCGATTTTGACCTAACCTGTAATCAATGATTAGTTGAAGATTCAACAGTCTTCTCCGGGACCGGCATCAGGATATAAACCGCGAAGACCGAATCCCGATACGTGAACGTGATGTTCCCGTGGTACTTATGAACGACGTAGGCCATGCTCTTGGTCCCGTAACCGTGCCCGTCCTCTTTCTTGGACGTGACGAAATTTCCCTGCTTCATCTGCGGGGCGGACGCCGAGTAGTTCTCGATGTAGACGTAGGCCATCCCGCCTTTTTTCTCGACGCGGAGATCGAGGATCTTCTTCTCGGGATCTTTTTCCTTCAGCAGACTCTCGATGGCGTTATCCATCGCGTTCCCGAACAGGGAGTAGATGTCGTTATACGTCATGAACGAGATCGCCGTCCCGTCGGCGATGATGGAAAGCTTGATTCCGTTCTGCTGGCAGACGAGCCCCTTCTCGGTCAGGATGATGTCCAGAGCGTCGTTTCCGGACTTGGCGAAGCTCTCGTAGATCATGACCTCGTTCTCGAGCTCGCTGATGTATTCCCCGCTGTCGCCCTTGTTCCCCATCTTCTTCATCGCGGCAATCTGGTGCTTCAGGTCGTGGCACTTCATGTTGATCGCCTCGATGTTCTTCTGGGAGGCTTCGTAATATTTCCGGTCCGCGGCGAGGTGCGCGGCCAGTTCTTCCTTCTCGCGCTGGGCCTTCCCGACCGAGAAGATACCCAGTAAAAGAAGGATCAGCAGGATGTCGATCGCTTCCGAATAGACTTCATAGAGGATCGCCACGGAACGGTCGATATCGAGAAAGCCCGAGGAATGGAAGATGTAGATGTCCAGAATTTCGTTGATGGCGAAAAAGAAGACCGACGTGACGATGATGGAGGCCTTAGGGACTTCGAACTCCGTCCCGTTCTTGCGGTGAATCGCGTCCCAGACGATGAAAAGCCCGTAGAACAGAAAATAGTACGCGGTCAGGATCAGGTAGTACTCCGCCTTGGCGTACTGGTTTGCGTAAGGGACGTCCATCAGGCGCATCGTCAGGTTGAACAGGTGGTACCCCGCGTTCTGCAGGGTCGATCCGACCATGAAATAAAAAAGGATTTCGTACGGGGATCCGTCGAGGCCGAAAAGAAGGAACAGGTACGAGAATAGATAGACGATTAAAAAGAACGGATAGACGATGACGTCCTTGCTAATCGGGCCGAGGTCGACCGGTTCGGGGAAGAAATATCCGACGGTCAAGGTCGCCGCCAGGAACAGGACCAGCTTCATCCAGAAATACTTTTTCCGTGGGAAGCGGTAGAAGACGACAGCCAAGGCGATGTAGAGCTGGAACATGAAGCCCAGCATCAGCGTTTTCCTCCGTAATACAGGGCCAGAGCGTCCAAAAATGCCTTCTTGCGCGAACGGGAGATGGTGAGTTCGTCCTTCCCGACATAGACCGTGTCGAGGACGACCCGGTCGACCGCACCGAGATTCACCATGGCCGAGTTGCTGCAGCGCACGAAGCTGTATCGGGTATAGACCGGCTCGAGTTCCTTCAAGGAAGTCCTGACGGATAAGATTTTATCTTTCAGATGGAAACGGACCATGTGCAGGGCGGAATCCATGTAGAGGATGTTCGAGACCGGGACTTTGACTTCCCCGTCCCCGGTATGCAGAAGGACGTACGTGTTCTTCTTTTCCTTCTGGATCTGGACGGCCTTCTTCAGCTTCATGGAGAAATTGAAGTATCCGACGGGCTTCACGAGGAAATCCATCGCATCCACCTCGTAACCGGCGACGGCGTAGCGCGCCATGTTCGTGACGAAAATCAGCGAGCACTGCGTATCGAACGCGCGCAGCTTCTTCGCCGCCTCGATCCCGTTCATCTGAGGCATCTCGATGTCCATGAAGACGATGTCGCAGCCGGGGTAGTCCTCGATGAAATTGAGGCCGTTCAAAAAGACAGAGACCCGGAATTCCTCCTTCTCCTCTTCCGAGAAGCGGGCGACGTACTCTTGTAAGGTCTTCGCGTACGCCTGATCGTCTTCGACAATGGCTATCCGTAACATGTCCCTATTAGAATAGCATAGAAACGCTTTCTTTGTTTAAAAGCGGAGTTCGGTACATCCGTAAAAGGGGCCGAAAAAGGCGTCCCCTCCTTGAAGAGACGCCGTTCAGGTGCGCTGTACCGTAATGAGAAAGAGAGACTACTTCTTCGAACCGATGAAATCGAAGACGGCCGGAAGGATTCCGACGACTCCGCCGAGAATGCTCAAGATACCGGCGAAGACCCAGCCGACGCCTAATCCCATCCCGTCAGTTGTGTTGAAGCCGTTCGCTCCAGCGTAGCAGGGGACCTCGATGAAGAGGAAGATGCCCGCGACGATGGCGCAGACGACTGCGACCAAGTTCAGGATGCCCAAGACCTTATCGAGGGTGTGGACATTCGCGAGCGGCAGAACCGCTCCGCAGACGAAGATGACGAACGAAACAATCAGAAGGACGAACGCGATGATGGCCGACCAGGTGGCGCTCGCGTTGCCACTGCCGAAGGTTCCGGCGGTTCCGGAGACATCTCCGGAAATTTTGTAGCCGAAGAAGTCCGTAGAAATGTGAATCGAACTGGTGGCTAACTGGAGGATGAAGGCGACTAAAACAAGAACGGCAGCGCAGATGCCTGAAAATTTAAGAACTTTCTTCATGAAGAATTCTCCTTTCTTTACCTTTACTATAGACCTTTTCTTTCAAAAAAGAGAACAAGAAAAGAAAAGCGGTCCCTTTCAGAAGGACCGCTTACGAATGAGAATTTCCGCTTACTTGATGGACAGCAGAGAGACCGGTACGGCGGCGATTCCGCCTAAGACCGAGAGGCAGCCGCTGAGCCAGACACCGATGCCGAGCTTGACGTATCCGGCGACAATCTTGGTTCCGAACAAGTTCCCGGAGATTTCCCCGATTTCGGTTCCGGTCAAAGGGCCGATGCAGAAGACGAGGATGCCGCCGGCGATGAGGCAGAGCGACGCGACGCAGGCGCATAAGGCGCCGACCTTCTGTTTCTTATATCCTAAGAACGAACCGAAGAGGGATCCGAGCGCCCCGACGATGATCAGGATGAACGCGGCCAGCAACCCGGTGTTCATCTCGAGGACAGTCGTATCCCCGTCCTTGTAGCCGAACGTGTACTGGAACAGCGTGTAGGAGAGGGTTTCCTTACCGGACGAATCCGTTAAGACGATGCCCTTCAACGAGAACAGGGCGAGGGCGACTCCCGCCAGCACGAACGCGAGGATTCCGAGAATCAGGATGTTCAATCTGCTTTTTCTTTTCTTAGCCATATTTTTTTGTAAAACTTTCCTAAAGTATATATTTATTTTAATACTTCCCGAACCGTTTAGAAGAAGACACTGCGCGCTTTTTCCTTGGTTTCCTTAGAGGCCGTGAACGGAATGCGGGTCGTGTAACCGTTCTTCGCGGCGACCGACTTCTTCGCCAAGAACGTATAGATCGCCTGGTTCCATTCGAGGACCGCGTCGTTATAAAGCTCGCGCGCGGAAGTGATTTCCTTCTGGAGATACGCGTTCTGCTGCAGGCAGTCGGCGATTTCCTGGTGTGCCTGGATGTCCGGATAGGCTTCGAAGGCGACGTTGATCGAACGGGCCATGCCGTCGAGCTTGCCCTGGACGTCGTTACGAACGGCGTCGTTCTTCGGATCCGCCCCGCCGCGGTACGCCGCGACTTCGGTCAGGACCGATTTGTCGAGGTCAATCGCCTTGTCGAGCAGCTTCGCCGCGTTCGAAAGGATCTGCACCCTCTGTTCCATGTAGTTGTCGATCTGGGAAGCGGCGGCCTGAATCTTCTGCTGCAGCTTTCCGTAATATTCGCGGGCTTTCGCCTTGCGGAACTGATAGACCACGCCTCCGACGATGAAGATGAACCACGTCCCAACCTCGCAGAACTTCTCGAAGCCCGTGAGCTGGACCCCGAGCTGCTTCTGGATGACGTTGGCGTCCCTGCCTTCTTCGTAAACAGGATCTCTCGTCTCGTCCAATTCGTTTGCCATAATCCGATGTTCTCCTTTCAGATTTCTAGACTACTAACACTATATCAGATTTAAGGATTCCCTTCGTCCCGTTTTTCGACGAACGGGGAGAGTTCCTGTTCGAGTTCTCCGACTTCCGTCCCGTCGGAAGGGGATTTCGAAAGATACGCGAAGGTCTTGCTGCGGTAGGAATATTCCGCCCCGGCGTAGCGGGATAAGAAGTTCCGGAAGCCCTGGTTCGCGCTCAATTTCCTGTAAAGAGGATACGTCGAATCGAAATTCCGCACTTCCATCGGAGTGTCTTTCCTGACCGCGATGTATTCCGTCCAGTGCACCGGGACAGAATGCATATATCCGTCCCCGCCCATCACGGAGACGTAGTCCGTGCGCGCTATGCCCCGGAACGAATGGGCCGTGATCATCACGTGGTCGTTCCCGCCGGTCTTCCCTTCGTACGACGTCTTGACGATCAGAGGAGTGATCGTTCCTTTAGCCTGCAAAGCCTCTTTCGAGAACGTATTCGCCATCGCCTCCTGCTCGTATTCGGAGACGTTCGATTCGGAAGGATCCCTGTGATAGATGTAATCCCTCGTCTTGGTCATCTGGTAGAGCGGGACGGATAAGAGCGGAGCAAGGTCGAAATACATCCCCTGGAAGATTTCCTCCATCACGGCCAGGAAATGCTCCTTCATCTTTTTGATGTCGAACCCGTAGAACGCGCCCGGGGAAGGAAGATAGTCCGCGTTCTGGGAATGGTCCGATTCGATGTAATTCAGCTTTCCTTCCTTTACGAAGGCGAAATCGTCCCCGTACGGTTCCTTGCTTTTTAAAAGCGCCGTCATGTTCTTCTGGGCCAGCGGCGTGAAGAGGAGACGGAACTGCGTCTCGTCGTTCCGGTTCCACGCGTGGAAGAGCGACTCGAACTCCGTATTCGCCATCGCCGTGAAATTCGTCGAGGAGTCGTTGTCCATCAGTTCCTTCTCGGCGAGCTTCGACATCTTCTTTTCGTCCTGACGGACCCGCTTGGCCAGCTGCTTTTCATCAAGAGTCGGATCGACGGTCGGGAAGCGCGAGAATCTCAGTTTCTCCGCCGCGTCGTTCCCGTAGACGAGGTAGGTCTCGTAATGGTAGGCCGGGGCCGGATGGACCGTGGTGGCGGTGAGCGTCTCGGTGTGGTTCTGGACGTGGGTGTGTCCTTCCGAATCGGTCGAAGTCGTCGTCCAGTGGATCGTCAGGTGTCCTTCGTAAGTCTCGTCCACCGTCGAATGGATGTACTGGCGCAACAGGATGAACGGATTCCCCAGGATCGAGCCGGACCGTACGCCGACGATCGAAATGTCCGGATCGCCGTTCCCTTCCATGCCGTAATGCTTCCTCAGCATCTCGTATTTCCGATCGTCGAGCTTCTTGTCGAAGCGCAGGACCGGGACAGATTTGTTGAAGATGTCCGAATCCATGCCCCAGTCGAATTCCCCGTTGAGGTCCGCCGAGGATTCCTTCACTTTGCGCAGGGCTTCCGCCGCTTTCTTCTCCGCTTCGTCTTTCTTATTGTCCCGTTCCTTCAGCGTCTTATTCACTTTGAAGACGACGAAAAGGATCATACCGGCGCCCAGAACGAGAAGGACGGAACCGGCGATAATCGCCCAGAGGACGGAAGCGGGGATTCCGTTCAGTAAAAAGAGAATCCCGACGGCGAAAAAGACCACACTCAGAACGATCAAAGCCGTCTTCAGCGTCCTTGAGGACTCCGCCTTTTTTAAAAGCGCTTCGTATTCGGCCTGTTTCCGATAGTAATCGGCGCAGAGGCGCTGATTTCCCGCGTAGTCGCATCCGCTCTTCTTGAGAAGATTTTCGAAATACGCGTCCGCTTCCTTCCGAACGTTCTCCTTATAGGAAGGATACGACGCGATCGGTTCGAGCAGAGTGGATTCATCCATTTTTCCAATTCCCCCACTGCTTCCATTCTATCAGAAAGAACGGAAGAATTCCCTTCGAAGAAAAAGGACAGGACCTCAGATATTCGTGTCCTGTCCTTTGAAGACCGTCTTATGGAGGAGTTTTCCCCAGAGCGTGATGAACGGGCTCTGCAGGAGCATCAGCACCGCCGTGAACCAGCCGACGATCGTCGCGTCCGAATCGAAGACCCGCTTGAAGAAATCTGAGGGGTCCTGATACGGGGCGAGAAGGAAGACGGAGATTATCAGGGCGATCAAAGCGCACGAGACGTCCGTCAATATCCTTCCGACGAGATATCCGCCCTTTTTGGAAAGCAGGAGATTCATCGCGTCGTACGGCCCGATTCCGAAATCCGCCTGGACGAAGAGAGCGACCCCGAAGGTCTGGACGAGGAAGCCTCCCAAGGCGAAGAGGATCCTCGCGTAGAAAGGAAGATTGGACGAGCGCAGTCCGAGCGAGGACCAGATTCCATCGAACAGAGCGATGATGAAGGACATGCCGAAGACGTTGATGGCCGTCCCGAGGGAAATCTTCTTCCGTTCCCAGATCAGCATTGGAATAAAGAGGATCAGGTTCAGCATGAGCATCCCGAACGCCCCGGAATACTGCGCGATGAACGCGTTCCCGCTTAAACACAGGATCTGCGCGAAGGCGTACCCGAGGGCGGAACAGGGGTCGTTCCCGAACGAGGCGAGCTTAAAAAGACTCGAACCGAGGCCGATCAAAGCCGTCCCGAGAAAGGATAAGAGGTTTTTCTTAACGGTGTTTCCGGCGGAATGTTCTTTCATAAACCCTGAGATTCGTCCAAAGATGCGAACTCACTATATCAGAAAAACGGAAAAAAGGAAAAACGGAGGACAAAAAAAGGCCCGGGGTATGAGGCCCGGACCTTATTGGTACAAATAGACTTCGGAAGTAACGGAAGGTTACTTGATGATTTCGGTGACCGTACCGGCACCGACCGTGTGACCGCCTTCACGGATAGCGAACTTGGTGTTGTTTTCCATGGCGATCGGGTGAATCAGTTCGACGGTGCAGTTGATGTTATCGCCCGGCATGACCATCTTGACATCCGCCGGTAATTCGATGACACCGGTGACATCGGTCGTTCTGAAGTAGAACTGAGGTCTGTAACCGTTGACGAAACCAGTGTGACGTCCGCCTTCTTCCTTGGAAAGGACGTAGACGGCGCACTTGAAGGTGGTGTGCGGAGTGACGGATCCCGGCTTGACGAGGACCTGTCCTCTTTCGACCTGATCACGTTCGATACCTCTTAAGAGGACACCGACGTTGTCGCCCGCAGCGGCGTAATCAAGGGTCTTACGATACATTTCGAGACCGGTGATGACAGCGGACTGGGTCGGACGGATACCGACGATTTCGACGGTATCGTTGAGCTTCGCTTCGCCTCTCTCGACACGGCCAGTAACGACGGTGCCACGGCCGGTGATGGTCATGACATCTTCGATGGCGAGTAAGAACGGCTTATCGACATCACGCTTCGGAGTCGGGATATACTTATCGACGGCATCCATTAATTCCCAGATGGCTTTCTGAGCTTCCGGATCGCCCTGCAGAGCCTTTAAGGCCGAGCCGCGGATGATCGGGACTTCATCGCCAGGGAATCCGTTGGCCGTGAGTAAGTCGCGGATATCCATTTCATCGAGATCCAGTAATTCCGGATCGTCGACCATATCGCACTTGTTTAAGAAGACAACGATGTACGGAACGCCGACCTGACGGGCAAGTAAGACGTGCTCGCGGGTCTGCGGCATGACACCGTCCGGAGCGGAAACGACGAGGATGGCGCCATCCATCTGGGCCGCGCCGGTGATCATGTTCTTGATGTAGTCAGCATGCCCCGGGCAGTCGACGTGGGAATAGTGTCTGGTCGCGGTTTCGTATTCGACGTGAGCGGTATTGATCGTAATACCACGGGCCTTTTCCTCCGGCGTGGAATCGATCTGGTCGTATCTCATGGCGGTGGCATCGCCCTTGGTCGCTAAGACGGTCGTGATAGCAGCCGTAAGAGTGGTCTTGCCGTGGTCGACGTGGCCAATCGTACCGATATTGACGTTAGGTTTCGATCTATCGAACTTCTGTTTTGCCATTTTTATTTTCCTCCAATAATGGTCTTTAACCTTTTAGAATATAGCATATCTTCTTTCTGTTTTGCAACAGAATCCGACGGTCCGGAGAGCGCTTGGAAGCGCCCTCCTTTCCGCAGAAATTCAGAAGATTAGGAATTTCTCTTCTTTACGATTTCGTCCTGAACGGTCTTCGGAACTTCCTGGTAATGATCGAAGGTCATCTGGTAGATACCGCGGCCCTGGGTCATGGCGCGTAAGTCCGAAATGTAACCGAACATGTTGGCTAACGGAACGAAGGCCGAGACGACTTGGGCGTTGCCGTGGGCTTCCATGCCGTCGGTAACGCCTCTGCGGGAAGAAATATCCCCTAAGACCGTTCCCAGATAATCGTTCGGAGTCGTGATTTCGGCGTGGACGATCGGTTCGAGAATGACCGGATCGCACTTGGCCGCGGCTTCCTTGAAAGCCAGGCCCGCCGCCATCTTGTAAGCGGCTTCCGAAGAGTCGACATCGTGGTAGGACCCGTCGAACAGGGTGGCCTTGATGTCGATGGCCGGATAACCGGCGATCAGACCTCTGGTCATCGCATCGCGCAGACCATCGTCGGTCGGCTTGATGAATTCCTTCGGAATAGCGCCACCAACGACCGCGTCGACGAACTCGTAGCCTTTGCCCGGGTTCGGTTCGAAACGGATGTCGACAACACCGTACTGACCGTGACCGCCCGACTGCTTGATGTAACGTCCTTCGACCTCGGCGGTCTTGCGGATCGTTTCGCGGTAGGCGACCTGAGGAGCGCCGACGGTGCACTTGACGCCGAAGTCATCTCTCAAACGGGTGACGTTGACATCGAGCTGCAGTTCGCCGACACCGGCGATAATCGACTGGCCGGTTTCCTGGTTGGTATAGAAATGGAAGGTCGGGTCTTCTTCGCAGAGCTTCATCAGGGCGATGGCCATCTTTTCCTGGTCGGCCTTGGAAGCGGCTTCGATAGCTTCGGAAATGACCGGATCGGAGAACTGGATGGATTCGAGGGTGACTTCCCTGGATTCGTCGCAGAGCGAGTTGCCGGTGGAGGTGGCCTTTAAGCCGACGACCGCGCCGATTTCGCCCGCGTGGAGTTCTTCGACATCCTGTCTCTTATCCGCGTGCATCAGGACCAGACGGGAGATACGTTCGTTGACGCCCTTGTTGACGTTGCGGACATAGGTGCCGGTCTTCATGACGCCCGAATAGATACGGACGAAGGTGAGCTTTCCGATGAACGGATCGGTCGTGATCTTGAACGCCAGCGAGCATAACGGCTCGTCGTTGGAAGCGTGGCATAAGACCTCGTTGCCGTTCTTATCCTTGCCTTTCTCCGGCGGAACATCCAGCGGAGACGGCAGTAACGCGACAACGTAGTCGAGCAGGTTCTGGATGCCCTTGTGCTTATAGGCCGAACCGGCGAGGACCGGATGGATTTCGCCGGTGATGGTGGCCTTGCGTAAGGCGGCCGTCAGTTCTTCGACGCTCGGTTCTTCGCCGTTAAGGACCTTCATCATGAGGTCGTCATCGTAGTTCGAGACCTTTTCGAGGAGCTCTTCGTGATACTTCGCGGCGACATCCTTGTAATCTTCCGGAATGTCGATCTTGACCGGCGGAATTTCCGCGCGGTTCTGATCGTCGAACTTCCAGGCGATCATCTTGACAAGATCGATGATCCCGTTGAATTCCTTGCCCAGACCGATTGGATACGTGATGACAACGTATTCCGCGCCGAGCTTCTGCTTGATGGACTTGGCGGACATTTCGAAGTCCGCGCCGACCGCATCGAGCTTGTTGACGAAGACGAGACGCGGAATCTTGTACTTTTCCGCCTGTCTCCAGACCGTTTCGGTCTGTGGCTCGACGCCGTTCTTGCCGTCGAGGACCGTGACGGCGCCGTCGAGAACACGGAGAGAACGCTCGACTTCAGCGGTGAAGTCGACGTGCCCCGGAGTATCGATGACGTTGATACGGTAGCCTTCCCATTCGCAGACGGTGGCCGCGGACTGAATCGTGATGCCGCGTTCCTGTTCCTGCTTCATGAAGTCCATGGCTAACGTGCCGTCTTTGGTCGTGCCAATCTTGTAGTTTTCGCCAGTGTAGTAAAGGATCTGTTCGGTGGTAGTGGTTTTTCCGGCATCGATGTGAGCCATGATACCGATATTGCGGACCTTTTCCAGCGGGATGGACTGGATCTGTTCTGCATCATGCGTTTCTGCCATAAATCAATTCCTTTCCTGCGACTAGAAGCGATAGTGGGCGTAAGCCTTGTTGGCTTCCGCCATCTTGTGGACGTCTTCCTTCTTCTTGACCGCACCGCCGGTGCCGTTCGCGGCATCGATGATTTCTCCGGCGAGCTTATCTTCCATCGTCTTTTCGGAGGTTCTGAGTCTCGCATAGGAGACTAACCAGCGGAGGCCGAGGGTGACCTTGCGTTCGGCGCTGACGTCGACCGGGACCTGGTAGTTGGAGGCACCGACGCGTCTGGCCTTTAATTCGAGCTCCGGCATGATGTTGCCGAGGGCGACTTCGAAGACCTCCATCGCGGGTTTTCCGGTCTTCTTCTCGACTTTGTCGAAGGCATGGTACAGGATTTCCTGCGCGGTGCCTTTCTTTCCGTCGTACATGATCTTGTTGATCAGCTTGGTGACGAGCTTCGAGTTGTAGATCGGATCGGCGATGACATCTCTATGCTGGATATTTCCGTTCTTACGTGGCATATTCGATTTTCCTAATCCTTTCTATTACTTCTTGGCGAATTCGCCGTTCTTCTTGGTTCCGTATAAGGAGCGGCCCTGCTTGCGGTTCTCGACGCCGAAGCATTCCAGACCGCCGCGGATGATGTGGTAACGGACACCCGGGAGATCCTTGACACGGCCGCCGCGGATGAGGACGACCTTGTGTTCCTGAAGGTTATGGCCTTCTCCGCCGATGTAGGCAGTGACTTCATATCCGTTGGTGAGACGGACACGGGCGTACTTTCTTAAAGCCGAGTTCGGCTTCTTCGGAGTCATCGTACCGACACGGGTGCAGACTCCGCGCTTCTGCGGCGCGTACTGAATGTGTTCCTTCTTGTTGAGAGAATCCCATCTCTTTCCAAGAGCAGGAGCTTTCGACTTTTCGACAGACTGGATTCTGCCGTTGCGGACCAATTGGTTAATGGTTGGCATTTGTTCTCTTTCCCTTTCTTGAATGAACTCTATTTACACGATTCCGGGCGTTTCCGCGTCCGGACATATAAATAGCCCGGAATGAAATCCGTGCTTCATAAATCTAAAGCATTTCGTCATGGGTGTCAATAGATTTCCGTTAAAAAGATACGCCCGGATAGGACTCCTTAGTCCCCTCTGGGCTTCCTCTTCTTCATGAACAAGGATTTAAAGCTTCCGAAACGCGTCTTTTCTCTTCAGATAGTCGTTCAAGACGTCATCGAAGGCGTTCGTCTTCAGGACCTTATGCACCCTTTCGACGTCCCACGGCTTGACGTTCTGCGTGTGGAAGAACGGGAAGAAACGGATCGTCTTGCTGAAATGGCGGATGACCGTCTCGGCGTTTTCCTTATGCTGCTCGTTATATTTATAAGGAAGGAACTTCTTCTTGAGGACGCACTTGTTCAAAGCGTCCTGGTCGAGCAGGATGCTGTTCTTCCTCACGATGCGTTCGCGGCACTTCCGGAACAGCCCGGTCTCGCGGATGCGCTTCAGATTGAGCAAGAGCACGCCCGAGTTCTGATAATCCGCCTTGATCCAGAACGTCCCGAGGTAATCGGGCGCCGCGGCGAACTCGTAATCCTCTAAGTCCAGATCGTATAAGGACGAGATGTCCTTCATAACGAAGATGT
>CAYUFI010000001.1:29028-38191 GCA_964444175.1 uncultured Clostridiaceae bacterium
GGCAAGGACGGGATCTCGTCCGCCAGAAGTCTAAGGAGCATGTACGGCGTATACGACGACTTCATGCCGTTTTCCGTCGAGGAGAACATCTTTTGAAATAAGGCCGTGCAGTCGACCTCTTCCACTTCCGAAGCGGGGTTCTTTTCCTTCACGAGGGAATTCAGATACCGGATCTGTCCGTCCGAAAGAGGGACGTAGCGCGGATTTTTCTCCGCGAGGTCCATGCTTAAAAAATGGACGTGCACCGGGCGGGAATTGTACGCGAGGTAGGAGAGCAGGACGATTAAGAGCCCGTCCGCGACATCTTTGTTCCCCGCGATTAGCAGATGGATGGTCTTCGGGTCTTCGGACGGATTCATCTGAAAGAGAGTTTCCTTTCCTTGTACGGACGGCGGTTGAACGAATCGTATTCGTGCAGGTTCTTAAATAGGAACGAGGCGATTTTCCCGTTTAAGAGCAAGGAGTCGAGCAAGAGGATTCCGGCGCAGAGCAGGGATCCGCTCGCCATCGCGATCATGTCGGTCATCGTGTCGACCACGTCGGTCGTGACGTAGATCTGCGCGTCGTTCTTCAACAGGACGTCGACCGTGTACTCGATGATTTCCCAGACCCCGCCGACAGCGAGCTGGAAGACCGTCGCGAACCCGGCGATCCCGAGGTCGCTCCACTCCCCGTCCTTATTCAGCAGGGCGACGACGTACATGGCGCAGAAAAAGACGATCGGTCCGGACATCCAGTGCAGGATCTTGTCGAAGTGCGGGATCATCTGGTAAAAGTTGCACGCGTTCGCGAGGTACATCCCTAAGAAGTCGAAGAGATAGAGTACGGCCTTCATCGGCCAGGCCACGCGGAAGCGGAAAAGCAGCAGGAGCGCGACGGGAATCAGGGCGACCGCGAGGAAAGAAAGGTTCTGAATGGCGTGCGGGAACTGCTCGGAGAAAGGCTTCATCAAAAAATACGAAATCAGCCCGGTCAGGACGAAGACGAGCGGGGGCAGGATTTCCTTCAAGAAGAATACGGCTTTACTTTCTTCCTTCATCCGTTTTCTCCTTCCGTTCTTCCCTTCTGGCGGAGATTTTCATCCGCAGTTCCTTCATCTGGTTCTTCAGCGAACGGCGGAAACGCCCTTCGAAGACCGCGTTGCAGATAAACGAGGCGATGAGCAGAAGATAATAGGTCAGAAACCGCCAGAGCAAAGTGACCGTCGAAGTGATGGCGCTGATCTGTTCGCGCGGCATGGAGCTGACGAGCAAGGAACTCAAAACGATTTTGAAGGCGTACTCGATGCCGACCGTTCCGCCCGGAGTCGGAATCCAGACGACCGCCGCCAACGCGAAGACGGTCCCCATCATGACCACGAAGAAATCGCTCCAGCCGACGGTCTCCACCCCGACCGCCTTGACCACGAAGAAAGCCAGGGCGTAATTAAACGAATACGAGACGAACTTCAGGAGGAAGGCCCAGAACACGCCTTTCTTCTGATGTCCCATCTCCTTAACGACATTCTGGACGTTGACGCAGTAGCCTTCGAATTCGACAACCTTCGGCTCGAACCGTTTCAGCCACTTGAAATGGCAGAGCCAGGAGAAGGTTTTCACAAGGAAGTCCGCCATCTTCTTGGAGACGCCCAGAGCGATGATGAACGCCAAGAACAGGTAATTGAAGATAAACCCGATCAGGGAAATCCACTTCAAGGAAGGATGGATGGCGTCCATCTCGCCGACGAAGCGGTTGAAGAAAAAGAGCG
The DNA here is from genome assembly GCA_964444175.1 of uncultured Clostridiaceae bacterium. Classification (GTDB taxonomy): domain Bacteria; phylum Bacillota_I; class Bacilli_A; order RFN20; family CAG-288; genus Scatoplasma. The sequence goes on from CAYUFI010000001.1 coordinate 30,776, forward strand.
AGGCCGTGTTGTAGATGTTCACGACGACCAAGAAGATGATGAAATTCATCAGGATGATTCCGCTCGCCTTCCCGGTCGTGTCGCCTTTCTTGTGGAGGGCGTAAATCTGGAACGGCTGGCCACCGGCCGCGAACGGGGTGACCCCGTTGAAGAAATGCTCGCTGGCCCCGATCAGATAGAGGTCCTCGAAATCCGCCTTGGATTCGGTGATTTTCCCGATGAGGCAGAGCGAAAGGGGATACGTGAAAAAATAGATTGCCGCAACGCCGATGGCCCCGACGAGCCACCAGTAGTTCGACCCTTCGGCGATCTTCGTGAAGGTCTTCCCGATTTCCTGGATTTCCCCGAAGGACAAAAAAAGCGAGACGACGAGGACGGTCAGGGCGATTAAAAAAATGACGCTCGAAATGTATTTGGTCTTGTTTTTCTTGTTGTAGAAGACTTCTTCTTGCAAGTCTTCCCCAGTTCCGGCTTTCTCTTCGACGGGAGCCGCTTCTTCTTTCTTCGTGTTTTCCGTTTCTTCCATAGTCCTTCGAATCAGGCCACGATCCACGATTAGTTTATAAGTTTAAAGGGAAAGGAACAATAGACATTTCCTTATATAGATGCTAGAGGACGACCGCCCCCTGGTGCATGTCGATGAACGGCAGGTCCTCTTCGGACACGTCTCCTTTCTTGACGATCTCCGCCGACTGCTTGCGGTACTCGCTCGGGGACATCTTCATAAGTTTCTTGAACGAAATGGCGAAATAGTTCGGATCTGGGATGCCGACCTTGTTGGCGATGTCCGTGATGGACTTGTCCGTATAGGCCAGGTAGTAGCACGCGTTCGAGATGCGGTGGCTTAACAGGCACTGGATCGGGGACTGGTTGACGTATTTTTTAAAAAGCTTGCACAGTTCGGACTTGCTTAAAAGCGAATTCCGCGCGATATCGTCGAGCGTGATCTGGTTCATGTAGTTCTCGCGGATGAAATTGATCGCGGATTTCACGAGCAGGACCTTCGAGGAATAGGAGGTTCCGATTACGTCGGACTTCGGAATGTTCCTGTAGAGGATGTACCAGGCGTCGAGCAGCATGATCTTGATGCCGAGCTCGTAGCCGTCCTTCTTGGCCGTGTTGAAGCGGATGGCGTTCATGATCGCGTTGATGAACCGCTTGCCCCAGTTCCCTTCGACCTTGGTGTCGGGGATGTAGTAATACGAATGGTCCCCGTTGATGATCGGGAGAACGTACATCCTCTCGATGTCGGAGGTGTGGTAACCGTAGATCATGACCGGGTTGAAAACGACCGTCTGGATGATGGAATTCGGGAAGTTGTCGTGCAGGACGCAGTGCAAAACGTTCGAGTTGATGAAGATCGCGTCCCCTTCGTGGACCGTCACGGTCTCGTCGTTGCAGGAAATGGCGATATCCCCTTTGATGGCGAGGGTAATCTCGACTTCGCTGTGCCAGTGCGCGTAAAAGGAACGCGCGCCCAGATAACGATAGCCGTCCCCGTAGAAGGCCACCGGGAATTCCGGCCGTCCGTGATTGATCAGTTCGTGCATGTTCTCATCTATCAAATGAGCACCGGTAATGGGGTTATTCATTTCATATCACCTCTTTGACTATTATTATACTATCCGGAATAAGAAAGGAAAGGGGAAACACGCCCCTTAAATTATTACATTCGTGTTAAAACGAGCGCGTTTGTTGAGAGCGGGTCGGAGTCTTCCCTTCCTTCTCCTTCACAAGCGCCCGGAATCTCCTTCCGGAAAAGTTTTTAGAAAAAAATTTTGGGAATTCCGTTTTTCGCCTTGAGAATATTTTAATATCCAGAAAAGAACTCCAACGTCCTCTTTTCGGGGTTGTTTCCCGAAAAAGGCCCGATGCGCTTAGCTCTTTGAACGGGCCGGTACCGGATCGGGCGGTTCAAGGCGTTTCGGACGGTTTTCAGAATTTAATTATACTAAAAATCTACTAACAGCAAATTCCTCAAAAAGTGGCTTAATTACGGACTTTTTCAAGTGTTGACTTTCGATTTTTTCTTCCTTATTCTTAATTTACGCGAAGCGATTCGGCTAAATAGAACAGGGGAAGAAAAAGTGAAAATCTCTGGTTTGCAGAAGGTCACCCTTCTGGACTATCCGGGACTGGTTGCATGCACCGTATTCACGCCCGGATGTAACTTTCGCTGCCCCTGGTGCCATAACGCCGGGCTCGTGATCCGTGCCGGAAACGACACGGTCTCCGAAGAAGAATTCTTCGCCCTCTTAAAAAAGAGGAGAGGGCTACTCGACGGGGTATGCGTCACCGGCGGAGAGCCGACGTTCCAGAGCGGGCTACTCGACTTCATTAAGAAGATGAAGGATCTCGGCTACCTGGTGAAGCTCGATTCGAACGGGTACTCCCCGAAGATTCTGAAAGAGATCGTCGGGAGCGGACTTGTCGATTACGTCGCGATGGACCTCAAGAATTCTCTGGAGCACTATCCCGAGACCGTCGGAATGGATCCGAAGGAGTTCAAAAAGGAGAACATTCTCGAATCGGTGGAGTTCTTAAAGAGCGGAAGCGTCGATTACGAGTTCCGCACGACGCTGATCCGGCAGTTCCACGACGCGAAAAGGCTGAAGGACATGGTTCCTCTTCTGGTCGGTTCGAAACGGTACTTCCTCCAGAACTTCAAGGACTCGGGAGACTTGGTCGACGAAAGCAGGAAGTACGAAGGCTTCTCGGCAGACGAATGCGAAGAATTCCAAAAGATTTTTCTGAACGCGGGTGTTCCCTGCGAACTCCGCGGAATCGAATAATGAAAGGACCGGTATACGTTATGTATCAGGTGAAGAAGAGAAACGGAGATATCGTCGAATTCGATATCAAGCGCATCGTCAACGCGATTACGCGCGCTTTCGACGCGTGCAACAGGCAGTACAACGAATCGCAGATCCGTCTGATTGCCTTGGAGGTCACTTCGGAGTTCGAGAGCAAGATCAAGGACAACCTGATCTCGGTCGAGGACATCCAGGACGCGGTCGAATCCACTTTGAGCAAGGCCGGATTCGCCGACGTCGCGAAGCGCTACATCCTCTACCGCAAGTCCCACGAAAACATCCGCGAGATGAAGAAGACGATGCTCGACTACAAGAAGCTCGTCGACGGATATGTCCACAACCTGGACTGGAGAGTCAAGGAAAACTCGACGGTCACGTATTCCATCGGCGGCCTGATCCTTTCGAACTCGGGCGCGATCACGGCGAACTACTGGCTGAGCGAAGTCTATGACGACGAAATCGCCTCGGCCCACCGCAACGCGGACATGCACATCCACGATCTGTCGATGCTGTCCGGCTACTGCGCCGGTTGGTCTTTGAAGCAGCTCATCCAGGAAGGACTCGGCGGCGTTCCGGGCAAGATCACGTCCGCGCCGGCGAAACACCTCTCGGTCTTATGCAACCAGATGGTGAACTTCTTAGGCATCATGCAGAACGAATGGGCTGGCGCCCAGGCGTTCTCGTCCTTCGATACGTATCTGGCTCCGTTCGTCCGCGAGGACCATCTCAGCTACGAGGAAGTCAAGAAATGCATCGAGTCGTTCGTCTTCGGAGTCAACATCCCGTCCAGATGGGGCACGCAGTCGCCGTTCACCAACATCACGCTCGACTGGGTCTGCCCGCCGGATCTGGCCGACCAGTACTGCATCGTCGGAGGCAAGCTCCTCGATTACAAGTACAAGGACTGCAAGAAGGAAATGGACATGGTCAACAAGGCTTTCTTAGAGACCATGATCGAAGGCGACGCGAACGGGCGCGGATTCCAGTATCCGATCCCGACCTACTCCATCACCCGCGACTTCGACTGGTCCGACACGGAGAACAACCGTCTCCTGTTCGAAATGACCTCGAAATACGGGACTCCGTACTTCTCCAACTACGTCAATTCCGACATGAAGCCTTCGGACGTCCGTTCGATGTGCTGCCGTCTGAGACTCGACTTACGCGAACTGAGAAAGAAGTCCGGCGGATTCTTCGGCTCCGGCGAATCGACCGGTTCGGTCGGCGTCGTCACGCTGAACATGCCGCGTCTAGGATATCTCGCTAACGACAAGGAAGATTTCTATAACCGCCTCGACCGCCTGATGGACATCGCCGCGAGATCACTGAAGATCAAGCGCACGGTCATCACGAAGCTGCTCGACGCGGGCCTCTATCCGTACACCAAGCATTATCTGGGCACGTTCAACAACCACTTCTCGACGATTGGGCTCGTCGGCATGAACGAATGCTGCCTCAACGCCAAGTGGCTGAGAAACGACTTGACCCATAAGGACGCCCAGGATTTCACCGAGGAAGTCCTCAAGCACATGCGCGCCCGTCTGGTCCAGTACCAGGAACAGTACGGCGACCTCTACAACCTCGAGGCGACCCCGGCCGAATCGACCGCGTACCGTCTCGCCAAGCACGACAAGGAACGTTATCCGGACATCATCACCGCCGGAGGCAAGAACGGAGCCGCTCCGTATTACACGAACTCCTCGCACCTGCCGGTCGGCTACACGGACGACGTCTTCTCCGCTCTGGACATCCAGGACCGTTTCCAGGTCCTCTACACTTCCGGAACGGTCTTCCATACGTTCTTAGGAGAAAAGCTCCCGAGCTGGAAGAGCGCGGCGGATCTCGTCAAGAAAATCGCCTGGAACTACCACCTGCCGTACTTCACGCTGTCCCCGACGTATTCGATCTGCCCGGAGCACGGGTACATCGCCGGAGAAAAGTGGAAGTGCCCGGTCTGCGGAAAGCCGACGGAAGTCTACTCCCGCATCACCGGCTACTACCGTCCGGTCAAGAACTGGAACGACGGGAAGGCCGAGGAATTCAAGGAACGCAAAGTCTACGACATGGGCGATTCCCATTTCCACGAACACCTCTACGGCCAGCAACAGGACGGTGCGGAAGAGAACGCCGCCATGGACGGAGGAGCCCACATGGAAGCGGGAGATTCCGTCTTGGTCAGTCCGAAGAAGGAATATCGCTATCTCCTCTTCACGACCCCGACCTGCACGAACTGCAGAATGATCGAGAAGATGCTGAGCGATAATGGGATCGCCTATACGCTGATCGACGCGACCGAGCATCAGGACCTCGTCGAGAAATACAATGTCTCGAGAGCTCCGTCTCTGGTCATCGACTCGACCGACGAGGATACGAAGATCCTCTCGGACGTATCGAAGATCGTGACGTACATCCGGTCGAATCCGCTGAGCGCGAAGGAAGGCGAATAATCCGATCAAAAGAAGGAACCGGTCCGAAAATCCGGCTCCTTTTTCAATGCGCTTATTTCCGAGATAACGAAGGGCAAGAAAAAAGGACGCCGAAGCGTCCGAATTTCCCAAACTTTGTTGGAAGTTATTCCTTCTTCGAGTCGTCTTTCTTGGAGACGTCCTTCAGCATGGCTTCGAGGAGAGCTTTCTTCTGCTCGTCGGAGAGGGAGTCGAGCGTGACCTTCGTCTTGGCCTCCTCGGCCTTCTTGCTTTCTTCCTTTTCCCTGTTCGCTTCCTTCTGGTAGAAGAGGACGGTCAGGAGGATGTTGACGATTAAGAGGATGAAGAGCGGGATGACGACGATGCATAAGAACCAGGTCGGTCCGTTGCGGTTGCCGTCCATGAAGAAGTAGATCATCCCCATGAATCCGGAAGCGCCGCGCAGACTGTCGCGGTTCGGTAGTTCAACTAAAAGGATGAGGGATAGAATCAGTAAGAACAGCGTGACGACCACATCGGCGGAAATACCGACGATCGTCCAAACGCGTTTCGCATTGGCGGGTTTCTTTTCTTGTTCAGCCATAAATCATTCCTTCTATATCCGTTGAGATAAAAAAGACGTTGAGAACGGGAGTTCCTGATAAAATAATACTCTCTGACGCGGTTGAGTTCAACTTTTCTAAGAAAAACGGGCGGGAAGTCTTCCGGTAAATCGGAATGATTCCCTTCCAAAAAAAATTTATGCATACAGCCCGAGCGGATTGTTGAAAAACGGACTCCGTTGCCCTTTTCTTTTTCTGGCGGTAAAATTAGACTTACAAGGAAAGAAATACGCTTCCGGAGCGGTAAAGGAATTCCCCGGAAGGAGAAGCACAGAAACTATGGAATACTCTTATGTGATTGTCGCGGACTCCTGCGAAGACCTGGACGCGGAACTCGTAAAGGAATACGGTCTGAACGTCATTCCGATGGAATACATCGTCGATGGGCAGGTCCACCTCGACGACCCGCTGAACAGGACGCAGACCGTCCACGAATTCTACGAGGAACTCCGCGCGGGGAAGATGTCCCACACGGCCCAGATCACCCCGGAAAAGTACACGGAATTCCTCACACCGTTTCTCGAACAGGGGAAGGACGTCCTGCTGACGGTCTTCTCCTCGGCTCTGAGCGGAACCTACCTCTCAGCGAAGAAAGCCGTCGACGCCCTGAAGGAAAAATTCCCGGAAAGAAAGATTTTCGCCGTCGATTCCCTCTCAGCCTCCGTCGGGGAAGGTTACTTCAACATCCTCGCCTCGCGGAACCGCGAAAAAGGCATGGGAATCGAAGAAAACGCGAAGTGGCTCGAAGAGAACCGGCTGACCGTCTCGCACCTTTTCACGGTCGATAACCTGAACTTCCTGAAGCGCGGAGGGCGTCTCTCCGCCTCGAAGGCCTTCTTAGGGACTCTTCTCCTCTTAAAGCCCGTCCTGCACGTGACCGACGAAGGCAAGCTCGTCCCGACCCACACGGTTCGCGGAAGAAAGCAGGCCTTACGGAAGATCGTCGACGAATATAAGGAAACCGCCCTGAATTCCGACGAAGTCCTCATCTCCGACGCGGACGACCGCGACTACGCGCGCCAGCTCGGGAAAATGATCGAGGAGGAATGCGGAGTCAAATCCGTCATCTACCAGACCATCGGACCGGTCATCGGATCCCACGTCGGTCCGAACTGCCTCGCCCTCTACTTCCTCTCGAAGAAACGCTAGATTTCCTTTCATGAGAAAAGCCCTTCCTGCGGATGATTCGCCGGAAGGGCTTTTTGTTACTTCCGATTCTGCTGTTTCTTCAGCTTTTCCTGCTCTTTTTCGAGCTTCTTCTGCTCTTTTTCCTTTTTCCTCATTTCCCTTTTGGACAGAGTTTTTTCTTCGGAAGGCTCCGGGGCAGGTTTCTTCTCGTTTTCTTCCGGCTTTTCTAGAACCGTTCCCTTCTTTCCGGCGTTATCGGCGATGTGGCGGTGGTTCTCCTCGATCGCGGATATGAACTCGGTTTCGTTCAGAGGCTGATAGAAGTAATAACCCTGGACGAAGTCGCAACCGATCGAACGAACGTAGACCATCTGTTCCTCGGTCTCGACGCCTTCAGCGACGACCTTGATGCCGTTGTAGTGGCAGTCGCGAACCATCGATTCATAG
>CAYUFI010000001.1:38231-65394 GCA_964444175.1 uncultured Clostridiaceae bacterium
CGTCGAGTAAGAACGAACGGGAGAACTTGACGAACGTGAAGCCCAGGTCGTGCAGATCGCGCGGAGAAATCTTCACGGAGCGGTAATTATCGACCGACCAGGCAAGATGGAACATGGCCAGCTCGTGGATCCAGACGCGGATCTTGCCTTCGTACTCCGGGAAGTAACTCTCCGGGATTTCCATGCCGAGGTAATTGTCCGGAACGCGGTTATTCTCCAAGAACCGCTTCATTCTGGAAAGCCATTCGTTCGATTCGAGCGAATCGGATGAAAGGTTGATGGAGAAGCCACGGTAGTTGTAGAGACGGAACTGGCTCGAACGGTAACGCATGTAGAGCGAGTTCGCGGTGCGGAAGTTCAATGAGTCGAACTTTCCCATTTCCTTGGCCGCGGTCGCGATCTGGACGACTTCGCGCGGAGAAAGCATCTGTTCGCGCAGGACGTCGTAAAGACGGAGCAGAATTTCCGACGAGAAGATCGAATCGTCCTTCAGGTCGACAATCGGCTGCAGACGGAAATCGACCGCCTTGTTCGAATAGTTCGATTCCATCAGGTTGATGACGTACTGTTCCTTGGCGGCGACTCTGGAAATGTCCTCGCCGAAGATCTTCATGTAATCGTCGTTGAGTTTACGTAACTCAATCATGCCCTTCGAGAACACGGAGAAGAGATCATCGACGTTCGTGTACTCGCGCCCGGTGTTGTATTCGCCGTACTTGAAGTGCAGCTTGAACTGGTCTTCCCCGAGGGTATAGATTTTCGAAAGGGCCTGGTGGATGGACTCGATCCGGTCGTACATGCGGATACGGGTCTCGTCGTGGAAGTAGATGGCCAGGACACCGTCGTCGTAACGGTAGATCTTTTCGCCGATGCCGATTTCCCTTAAGCGGGCGCTGACGGCGATGACCAGGTTCACCAGGGTCGTCTCGTTATAGACGCTGACGATCTGGTTCACGCCCTCGATCTCGATGAAGAGCATCGAGCCACGGCTCTTTTCGGCGTAAATCTGACGGACTTCCTCTTCGAACGCGGAGCGGGAAGAAAGGAACGTGTCCGGATCGAACCTTCTCAGGCGCTGACTCTCGCCTTTTTCGACATAAGGGTCGAGCAGAATGGAGACAGCGACTTTCGAAGCCGGCTCGATTGTGAGCTTTCTCCTCGTGTATCTGCCGGAAGCGAAATCGACCGGTTTGGACGCTTCGACCGCGTGCAGGAACGGACAGTCCTCGCACGGGGATTCACGGTTGAAGAACTTCTTGTAGCATTTGACGTTGCGGTACTCCCCTTCCCCGAGCAGATCCTTCAGACCGAGGGAGACGTCGAGGACGTTGTACGAGACCGGGTCGATCGTGTAGCCGAGACGGCCGTCGAGACGAAGGACCATCTCGAGGTTGTAGCGGTCGATCTGGTTTCCCGTGGAGACGACGATGTTCATGCCCACGTAGTTCATGACCATCATCGCGAGTTTCAAAACTTCCGCGTTGATCAAGGCCAAAGACGGGGCCGGCGCGCTCTTATAGATGTACGAAGCGCCCGTGATTTTCCCGTTTTCCCCGAAGAACATGATGTAGACCGAGGAAAGATGGTGCTTGTCGTAGAATTCGGCAAGTCCCGGAGGCAGCTCCTCCCTTCTGGTCGAATAGAAGCAGTTCGCCTGGTCCTTCGCGTCGAATAACGGCTTCAGTTCGCCGAACGGGACGACCGAACCGGTCTTGAAGAGGACGTGGCCGTCCCTTCCTTCCTCGTTGAGGCAGACGAAATCGTCGTCGACGGAAGTGTAGACCGAACGGGTCAGTAAGCCCGCCCCGTCGTACCCCGTGACGCTCAAAAACTCGTCGGTCAGATCCTTGATGTTCTGTCTCGCTTCGCCCGAACGGATCCTGTAAAGGAACGAAAGCAGGCGGTCGACGATGAGAATTTCCTTCCGATGCACGTCGTCCAGCGAGGACGTGGAAGAAAGGCCGTATCCGACCGAAGAAGGGATGTAGACCAGAACGTCCTTGGCCCGGATCAGGGCCTGCAGAGCGTCCGAGACGAGGGAGTCGCGGAGAGAATACGGATAGACCGCCGCACCGATTTTGACCCGGTAGAGGACTCTTGTGACCGAATTTTCCTCGTAGATATAGCCCGCGTAAATCTTCTTCAGAAGGTAATCGAGCCCGTAGATTTCTTCGACGTCGAGCACGAGCGCAATCAGCGTGTTGTCCGAATAGTTCCCGACGTAGGTCCTCGTTTTAAAGACCGAACGGACCATGGAGAGGAGCTCTTCTTTGGCCTTCTTGTCCGGCTTTTCCCCGTTTTCCCCCGAGATTTGGAACAGGATGATGGCGCTGCGCGCGAACGTGTTCAGTTTCAGTAAGAACGGCAAGTTGTACATGAACGATTCCCGCTCGATGAGATGATCGTAACCGGATTCGTACGTGAATGTCAGATAGGATTCGTCGAGGTTCCGGTCGATGACTTCGACGTCGCGGAAGGAATTCAAGATGTCCGTGACGTTCTTCTTGATTCCGTCGAATTCCTCGATGCCGGAAACGCTCATCTTCAGCGGTTCCTTCGAGACGCGGTAATTGTTCGCGACCATCGTGATGTCAGAGACGAGCGACGTATTCACCAGACGCGAGATGCGGTAAGGAAGGCGGAACAGGACGAAAAGTTCGATGACGAAAGAGACCGCCAGAAAGACGATCATCAGGATGAAATACAGGCGGTACGGATCGTCCAGGAAAAGATGCAGCGATCCGAAGACGACCGCGATGACCACGCACAGCGTGAAAATCAGGTACGTCTGTACCAGCTGATGTCGGATTTCCGTCGAAAGCGGACGGGTTCGTTTCTTTTCGGCCATACAGCCTCCTTTGTTTCCATCGACACGAAAAACGCCTGTTCGGGCACTCTATCAATTATAGTAATGATTCTTGCTCGATTGAATCAAGAAACAACGGGCTTTTCTCCCCGGATTATCATTATTGTGTAACCGGAAAACGAAAAGCGCCTCCGCTCGAAAGTGGAAGCGCCTGTTAGAAATGGAGAACGATGTCTACTGCGGCTGACGGCCGATATAGGCTAAGATGCCGCCGTCGACGTAGAGGATGTGGCCGTTGACGAAGTTCGAAGCGTCGGAAGCCAAGAAGACCGCCGGTCCCTGCAGATCCTCCGGATCGCCCCAGCGTCCGGCCGGAGTCTTGGCGCGGATGAAGGCGTCGAACGGATGTAAGGAGCCATCCGGCTGCTTGACGCGCAGCGGAGCCGTCTGCGGGGTGGCGATGTAGCCGGGGCCGATGCCGTTGCACTGGATGTTGTACATGCCGTATTCAGAAGCGATGTTCTTGGTGAGCATCTTCAGGCCGCCCTTGCCGGCGGCGTAGGCCGAAACGGTCTCGCGGCCGAGTTCGGACATCATGGAGCAGATGTTGATGATCTTGCCGTGTCCCTGCTTAATCATGTACGGGATGACCGCCTTGGAGACGATGAACGGAGCGACCAGATCGACGTCGATGACCTGACGGAAATCCTTGGCCGGCATATCGATCATCGGGATTCTCTTGATGATACCCGCGTTGTTGACGAGGATGTCGATGTGGCCGAACTTCTCGATGATTTCCTTGGCGTACGCGGTGACCTGCTCTTCGTTGCAGACGTTGACCGCCTTGCCGTAGGCGTCGATGCCCTTTTCCTTATAGGTCTTCAGGCCCATTTCGACCTTGTCCGGGTTCAGATCGTTGAAGACGATCTGGGCACCCATCGAGGCGAAAGCGGTGGCGATGCCCATGCCGATGCCGTAGGAAGCGCCCGTGATCCAAGCGACCTTCCCTTCGAGGCTGAAGGACTTCGGGGTTAAATCTTTCGGACTTAATTTTAAGCTCATTCTGTTTTTCCTCCTTTTGGAACAATCTCATTTTAGCACGATAAAAATAAGTTAGTTACCTAATTACAGAGGACGGATTCTTTTTTGTGCGCGGAAAATAGAACTAACGGAACAGGTTCGAGACCGCAATGCCCGAAGGAATCATGACCAGGATCAGAAGCAGGGTCCCTCCGAAGAACCAGTAACTCAGTTCGTCCTTCTTTTTGGCGAAGATGAAATACTGGAGGAAATTCAGGAAAGAGAGGACGAAAAGGGCAATACCTCCGAAAGAAGAAACACCCAGCAGAAATTCGAATGTCAGGACCTGCACGCAGAGCAGGATGCAGTTCGGAATAACCAGGTCTTTCAAGAGGGAGAGCTGCAGGACGAAAGCGAGAATCGCCACGATGCAGACGGCCATCGCGCCGAGTAGGAAAATCCGGGAATACGGGGAGAAATCCGCCGGATCGAACGCGGCCATATACCCCGAGACGCGGTACACGACTTCCCCCAAGACCATTTCTCCCCCGACCGTGCGCCGTTCGAGCTTCGTATACGCGTAGCAGTTCGGGATGGCCCAGAAAAAGAAGTAGAGGACGGAAAGGAGGACGGTGAAAATCCGGCTCCCCAGCGAGAGAGTCGCGCGCGTCGGTTCCGATAAAGAGCGTCCTTTCGGACGGATTTTGCTCGTTTCCATACGTATATTTATCATAGCATATCCGTTTTCCCCGTTTCGGGTGAACTCTTCCCGGGGACGGATTTCCGTTCATTTATAAGGACAGCGAGAGGAAAGTGGATTAAACTAAAAAAGGAGTCATTCAGAACATGCTGCAACTCAATTGCCAAACCCTGCCGGATAAGAACGGCGTGTACGATTTCTTAGCCGACATGCGGAATCTGTTCTATCCGGGTTTCTTTGCCCCGGAGAAACAGGAAGAAAAGGAAATCCTTTTAAGGAGCAAGAAGCGTTTTTTGACCTCGATCTGCTCGGATCTCGACAACATGAACGCCTTCTTCTCGAAGATTGGCGAACTGAAACAGAAATACGCGCAGGACGTCTCGTTCTTCTACGATTCGGATCCGGCCGCGGATTCCTTGGAGGAAATCATCTCGACCTACCCGGGATTCACCGCGTCTTTCTACCACCGGATCGCCCACGAACTGTATTTATTGGGATTAAAGGTCGTCGCCCGCGTCATCTCCGAATACGCCCATTCCATGACCGGAATCGACATCCATCCGGGAGCCACGATCGGTTCCCCGTTCTTCATCGACCACGGCACGGGCATCGTCATCGGCGAGACCTCCGTCATCGGCCACCACGTCAAGATCTACCAGGGAGTGACTCTCGGCGGGCTTTCTCTGGCCAAAGGCCACGCCCTCAACGGCGTCAAGCGCCATCCGACCATCGGGAACTACGTCACGATCTATTCCGGGGCGTCCATCTTAGGCGGGGACGTCGTCATCGGAGACCACGTCGTCATCGGTTCGAACGTCTTCTTGACCGAATCGGTCCCGGCGAACATGCGCGTCAGAATCGCCAAACCCGAACTCGAAATCCTTCCGAAGACGCCGAGAAAGCCGGAAGAAAAGGAACATTGAACGGAAAACGAAAACCGGGCGGAGCAAATCCGTCCGGCTTTTTTACCGAGCTTTGAACTATTAGAAGATTGACGCTTCGTACGACGGAATCTGGAAATAGTTCGCCGTACCCGGCATCGAGGAGTAGGAGGACTTCTTCACGTCGAGAGGCGTGTAGTCCTGGTAGTTGCTTAACACCGCTTCCTCCCCGTCGGTCGCCTTGATTCCGAGAATCTTGAAGTCGTTCTCCTTGTAGGAAACGGAAGCGTAGCTCTGAAGCTGGGTGTGCGTCTGCGCCTCTCTCTTATAGTACGCCATGAACGAGGCATAGCGGGACATGGAGCTGTCGACGCCGTACGCGCAGTCGGCCGAGAGCGTCACGCTCGCCTTCAGGACCGAGGCGATGTCCGCCGTGAAGTCGGCCCCGCCGATGCCGCCGACATTTAACGACGTCAGGCGCGAAGCGTCCCCTTCGTCGCTGACCTTCAGCGTGATCAGGGCGTTCGAGATGGTGATGGACGGGACGTGGATGAAGTTGCAGAGGTTCAGATGGAGCGAGAACGCGCGGTTCGTTTCGTCCCATTCCGTATCCGAGAAATAATCCTCGTAGTTCTTCGTCAGGATGTCCTGGGAAGAAGAGGAGTTCGGATGGTTCACCTGGTAATTGACCACGTGGAGGATGTCGTCCCCGTAGGAGGACGAGATCGCCTGGATGTGCATCGCGACGTCGAGGATGTAGAACGTGATGTTGTCCAGGACATCCTTCTGCGAAGCCTTGAACATCCGCGAAGTGACCTTTAGATAGTCCTTCTTGCTGAAGATGCTTCCGGACGTGTAGTTGTTGTTCCACGTCTGGAGGATGTACGCGTCCCCGTTCTCGTCGATGAAGAACTCGGAAGCGTAGAAGTTCGAGGAAGTTACATCCGTCTTCCCGTTATAGACGAAGGCGAGATACGCCGTGACGTTCCCGTCGCCGTCGATGCGGACTTCCCCGTGGATATGAATCGAATAGCCCGACAGTTTGCCGATGGTCTTGGCGAGACTGCCGATGATTCCTTCCCCTTCCATGCCCAAGGTAAGCGTTCCCGTGATGTAGAAGAAGCGTTCCTCGGTCGTGTTCAGCGTGAACTTGATGAAGAGCGACAGGAAATCGAGCTTAATGAAGTTCCCTTTCGTCGAAGAGGCGTACATCATGATCTCGTGCTTGACGTCTTTTTCAGAAGTGAGATCGTACGACGTGTACGAACGGGTCGTGTCGGTCTTGGACGAGGAAAAGATATCTTTTTCGGTTCCTTCCTGAATCGGGGAAAGAACCATGTCGATCTTGGTCGTCTTCCCGTCCTGGTAGGCCGTTACGGACGCGCCGGTCACGCCGTAGACCGTGTTGCCGGAGGAATCGAGGGAAGGAGTGATCTTCAGAACGAAATCGTCGTCGCCTTCCGCGCCTTCCTGGAACATGGCTGCGCCGATCTTGAGGCTCAGCTCGAAGCTTCCGTCGGACTGCTTGTTCAGATCGAAGCCGTGGACACAGCCGGTCTCCAGCGTGGCGAAATCGCCGTTCTTGAACGCTTCCATGATCGGGAGCTTGTTCACGGCGGTCTGCATCTCACGGACGTATTCGTAAAGGAGGTTCGTCTTATTGACCGATAAGGACGAAATCTCGTCCATCAGGTCGTAAATCTGCTGCGCCTTCAGCTTCACGTGCATCTTGTCGCGGTATTCCGCCGTGAGGACGCCGTGGTAAGTATCCGAAGAATCCGCGTCGTCCGGGACGTCGTAATTGAGCTCGACGAGATGGCTCGTGCGGTTCGAGGAGGAATAGTCCTCCTTGTTCTCCTGAGCCGGTTCGTACAGGGTGATGTCCCCGAAACCTTCGAAAAGATCGGTGTCGAAGCGGCTGTTCTTAAAGCCGGTCGAGACATATAACGTCGAATAGAGGTGGATTTCCTTCGTGTAATCGAGGACCGTCCCGTCGTAGATCGATCCGGTCAGGTTCAGTTTGAACCGGTCGAGGTCCTTCGGCAGGTTCCCTAAGGCCAAAAACGTCTCGTCGAGACTCTCGTAGGCGTCTTTTTCCTCGTCGGTGAGCGAATCGAAATCCTCCGGGACCTGGTTCGCGAGGATGTTGAGGTCGAGAGTGACTTCCATCGAGGCGTCGTGGACCTTCCCGTCGTACTCGACGTGGTTCGTCACGGTGACGGGGTTCTTCGTCTTCAGAGCGGTCAGATCGTGCGCCTGGTTCGCCTTCACTTCGAGATTGAGATTTGATAGCGTCATGGACGTCCCGAGGTCGATTTCGTCGAAATCCGTGTAGAACGTGTATTCCTTCGTGTCGAAATCGTACGACGTGTCGATCGATCCGAGCCCGCTCTTCATCGTCTTTAAAAGCGCGTTCAGATCGATGTCCGGCATCGAGGAGAACGTCGGGTTCGAGACGAAATCCACGGTCGCGGCCGCTTCCTGCAGCTCGTTCAACGTCGCGACGACCGAATCGGATGACAGCGTGAAGACTTTCGCGGAAGAATCTTCCGCCCGGGCCGAAAGATAGAGCTTCTTATCCTTGTACTGGTAACGGAAGCTCTCGCTCGGAGACGTCGAATTCTCTTGGGCGGAAAGCCCGATGTAGCCGAAGAGTTCCGGATCCGGAATGGAATGCCCGTCCTCGTTCTTCAGGTCGAAACGGAAATACATGTCGCTCGGGAAGAGCTTCAGAGGAGTGTAGGAAGTGGCTTCCCCGTCGAACTCGGTCGACTGGACGGTCACCGTCCCGTCGGAAATCTGCAGGGAATTGTCGTTCAACAAGCCCTTGAGAACCTTTCCGAAATCCGAATCACCCGTATCGTCCGAGGAATGGTCCTCCCACCAGAAATCCTTTTCCGAGGAAGAGGAAGCGTCGCCGGCGAAGCGGGCTTTCGCCCCGGAAGCATAGGAAAGGGACGAAGTCGCCAACAGGAACATCGCGCATACGGAGATGATCTTCTTCGTTCCGAACAGCTTCATCCTTTTTCCTTTCTTCTTTTCCGGATTTTAAGAAATAACTTTTAACGAATAATAACTAATTCCCCTGGAAATAATAGGCTTTGTCCGCGGTGTTCGCATCGCTGGCCCTATACGTCAGGACGTTCCCGTTGTTATGGACCGTGACGTCCGTCAGCACGCCGAGCATCTTCGAATACGAATAGCCCGTGACTTCGAAATCGCCCAGGTTCTGCGCTTCTTCCGAAGAGGAGTACCAGTTCATGAACTCGTTGTAACGAGCCATCTTGTCGCTGACATCCGTGTGGTTGTCCAGATGCACCGCGACGTTCAAAGAGACGAGCCCGCCGAAGTTCCCGATCTCCTTCTTGTAGAAATCGCCGTTGGAGTCTTCGCTGCGTCCCTTGATCTCGATGCTCGAGAGCTTCGCGCTTTCGACATCCTCGTCCTCGTAATAGGCGTTGATCAGAAGGTGCCCGAGGCTCAGCTGGTCTCCGACGTCTCCGGAGAAGTCCGCGATCTTGGAAAGATCGAGGTCGAGGCCCATGTAACGGGCGGTCGTATCGTTCACCGCGCCGGCGAAGATCTGCGAATAATCGTCCGTGAGGGCGAAGTTGAACAGCGAATCCGAGGAGGAATCCGAAGATTCGGACGTTCCTTTGGCCGCGCTTCCGTCCGCATCCTTCGTCTCTTCCGTCTTTTCGGTCCCTAGACCCAGCGCGGAATAGACGTTCGCCAGAGCGAGGTTCCCGATGGCCTTTCCTCCGACGCCGGTCCCAAGGACCGTGCGGAAATTGAGGGCGTATTCCATCAGGTAATAGACCGCGTTCTTACTTAGTTCAGACGAAGCGACCTTGACGAAGGACGAAGAGTAGTTCTCTCCGCCTTCCGGATTGACCGTCTTCAGACCGTAGATCTCGTCGCGGGAAGTCGAGAGGAAGAACTCCGAGGCGAAGAAGCCTTCGTCGGTGATGTCCGTCGACCCGTTGTTGCTTAAGGCGACATAGGCCTTCACTTCCCCGTCGTCGATTTCGATCTCGGCGTGCGCGCGGAGAATGAACGCGTCCATCGTGATGTCCGATCCGACGGAGGCGCCGATAGAAATCTTGCCGGTCAGATAATAATAGGATTCGTCTGTGGTGTTGATGCCCATCTGGAGCAGATCCGCCACGTTGTCGAACGAAACGAAGCGGTTCTTGTCCGCGGCGGAATAGAGTAGGACGTCGAACGCGTGGTCCGTCGAGACTTCTTTTTCATCGACGGTCGCGACGCTCGTATAGACCGTGACGGCGTCGTTCTTGCGGTACTTGTGCTCGGTTGAAGAAGTCGTGTCGGTCGTATAGCCCGAACCGGCGTAATCTTCTAGATTCAGCGTGAAATCGGCGTTATATCCGGCCAGATCGTTCATGGCGATCGAGGCGGAAGACAAGGAATCCTTCTCCGGATCGTACGTGAACGTCAGGACGACCGACGTGTCGTCCTTGACGGCGTTCGATTCGATCGAAGCGGCGTCTAAAAAGACCTTCGGGGAGACCCTGACGGTCAGTTTCGAATCCGTCACTTCCCCGTCGGAGAACGCCGTGGCGTTCAGGATCGGGGACAGATCCCCGTCCTTGATGATCTCGGGGACGGCGAGTGAATCCGCGGAGGACTGCAGATACTTCATCGCGGTCGTCATGACCTTCGTAGACGGGATCTTCGAAGCTTCGTCGAAGATGCGGACCACCGAACGGTCGGAGGCGAGGATGTGCATGTGGTCGTTATATTCGACGGTCGTCCCCGCGTAAGAGGAATTCGTCCCGTCGTCCGGAATATACGTGTATTCGAGGCGGTGCAGATTGCCCGCTTCGTCTTTCAGGGTCATATACCCGTCGCCGTCCGTCTTCGAATCCTCGGTCAGGAAGGAATTCTTTCCTTTGACCGTGACGAGCGTCTTTTCGTCGGCTCCGGAGACCTTCTTGACGCTGCCTTCAATCGCAAGGTCGAACTTCTGCAGCTGGCTAGGCAGATTGAGGAACGACGCGACCGGATGGTCGAGAAGGACATAGGAAGATTCTTCCCCGTCGAGAGCGAACTTCGAGGAATCGAAATCGAGCAGGTTCATCGTGATGGTCGACGAAACGTTGTCGTATCCGAGGACGGCGTTCAAAGCCGTGAACTTTTCGCTCGTGGCATCGAGCGTCAAGGTGACTTTCTTCAGCTTGGACAGCATCTCGATCTTGTTCGAGAACACGAGCGGGAGATTCAGTTCGACCCTGAACGCGCCCGTATCGGAATCTTCGGCCGAAACGGACAGGAACGACTGGAATTCCCCGCCGAGATATCCGTTCTTCACTTCGTCGACGAGCTTCTTGAAATCGTCGGAGAGATATTCGGAGTTGTTGATTCCGTCCAGGACCGAATGAATCGTATCCATGGAATCCGAGACCGTCGTCGATTCGGACTTATCGTCCATCAGACCGATGGCTTTCTCGATGGTCGAACCGGAGATCTTGTTCTTGAAGGAAGAAAGACCTCCGTATTCGAAATAGAGGTTCTGGTTCAGGAACTTCGCGTCGAACGACTTGCTGACCGGGGAAGAAGTCCCGCTCGAAGAGAGGTTGGCCGAGAGGTGGTAGCTTCCTAAATCCTGCTCGGTGAATAAGGACTTCGAGGTGTTGAGCTTGGTGAGATCCCCGTCGATCGAGCCGGAAAGGGAGTATGTCTTATCCGTCTCCCCGTCGTAGACCGTGTTGACCGAATACCCTAAGGAGAACTGCTTCGCCTTCACGAGCTCGCTCACCGAAGCGAACACCGGAGCGATCCGGTTGAGGCTCTTATAGGAAGCGGTATCGACGCTCCCGATCGTCGCGTCCGTGAACTCGTTAAAGGAGATTTCCGCCGTGAGGAAATACCCCTTGTACGCGAGGCCGGAAATCGAAACCGATTTGAAATTCCCATCCGTATCGGTCGAAAAGGCGATTTTCACGTTCCCGTCCCCGAGGCCGAACGCCTTTGTGTTGATCTGGAACGAGATCGAATTGAGCAGATCCCCTTCTTCCTTCTTCTCGACGACTAGGCCGTATTCCTGATCCATCAGAGAAGCCGGAAGGACGATCTTCCCGTCCTCGACCATGTTGAAGTTCTTCAGGACCGAAAGAATCTTGTTGACCGTGTCGGAAGTGTCCGAGACTTCCCGGTCTTCAGTCAGATCCGAAGCGTATCCGATGATGTCCTCGATCGCGGAATTCTCCACTTTTCCTTTGAAGGAATCCCCGAAATCGAGATAGGTCGTCTCTTTCGAATAGAGGGCCGAGAAGCTCTGTTTCCCGTATCCTTTGACTTCGTCGGAGAGCTTGAGCTGATACGTCCCTTTCGTCGCAAAATCCTCGACAGCGGCGACCGAGGAGAAATCCCCGGCGATTCCGAGATTGATCGTGTGGGAGGCGAGTGCTAACGGCGCCGTCTCGTCGCTAGAAAGTCCGATCTTGACGTCCGCGTTGAAATTCGAGTTCTTCGCGTAGGTCCCTAACGTCGTGAATAACGACGTCGTCAGCTTATCCACCGAAGTGAACGAGCTCTTCTCGCTGTCACTGAGGCCGTTATAGACCGACGAATTCTTCGCCATCGTCAGAGGCATATGGAGTTCTAATTCGAACGACTGGCCTCCCTTGGTGATCGTAAGAGGAGTGCCGCTTTCGGTATAGATGCCGGTGAGGTTGTTGTCGTCGTCGTGCGTCAGGTAGACCGCGATATTCGAAACCGTGATCCCGTCGACGGTCAAAGCGTCGTAAAGGACGTGGAACGCCTTCTGGTCCGTCCCGTCAATGCTGACCGTGTCCGTCCCGTCCCCGATCTTGACGATCTTTTCGATTTTCTTTAAAAGCGCGCCGATATCGATGTTCCCGAGGTTCGAGGTTTCCGGAACCGACGGGGCCGGAACGAACTTCGAGACCGCGTTGACCACGTCGAAGATGCCGCTGTAGTCGGCGTTGACCCCGACGGAGAACTTCCCGCCCATGTAGGTGAAATAGATGGCCGAGGAGGAATCGTAGTTGACCTGGACGTTCGAGGACTGCCCGTCGTAGGAAAGCCCAATGTTGCCCTGAATCTTCGGGGAGGACGAATCGAGGAAGTTGAACTCGGTATCCCCGATGTTCATTTTGAACATCGACCCCATCAGGGAGGCCGCCTTGAACCCGACGTAGGAATTCTTCCCGACCGTGAAGTCGTTGTAATTCAAAACGTTCTTCAGCATTTTCGTAAACGCCGAATCGGTCGTGTCGTCGTCCGTGTGGTTGTCGCCCCAGGTACTGTCCTTATTCTGGTTCTGCTGCTGGGCGGCCATCGCCGCGGCGTACTCTTCCCCTTTTTTCGCGGTGAGAAGATAGGAACCGGTGCCGGAGACCACCGTGGTGATTGCTCCGACCAGAACGTATAACAATGCTTTCTTCATACTTTTATCTGACCCCCTCTTTGTTACTGATCGACATCGCTGAAATCGTGAATCTGCTGCGCCGTGTACGGATCGTCTGTCGTCGTGATGGACGGAATCGTCAGGCTCAGCTGATTCCCGTCCTTGTCTACGAACCCGTCGATGCGGTCCGAATGGTAGTAATACTGGTAGAACACCATGTCCAGATTGACGCTCAGCCCGTATTCCTTCCCGTTATAGACGTCGTGGAAGTACGAATCGATGAGGTAGAGATCCCTGTCGAGATGGAACTCGATGTGGCTCTCTGAGAACGACGGATAGTCGTCCAGCCCTCCGGTGGTCTTCATCTGGACCTTGTAGTAGCTCGTCGCCGTCGAAGGATCGAGCGTGAGGACGACCTTGTACGTCCCGTCGTCGAGCCTCTGGATGCTCGACTCGTCGCTCTTGACCGTGCTTTCCAACAGGTCGTAGGTGATCACCCCGTTCACTTCGTGCTTGCCCTTCGCGTCGGAAGCCTCGTATGTCGTAAGATCGTCGGTGAGATAGACTTCCGGGACGGCCAGAGTCGAATCGGAGCTCTGTGCCACGAAGTAGTTCGCCTTGAACAGCTTCCCGTATTTCTGGATGTAGTCGTCGTACGTGTAATCGGTCGGAGAAGGGTTTTTCGCCCAGTCGCTCGGCGTGCTCAGCACGTACCCTTTCATCGTCCCGCTCTTATCGTCGTAGAAACGGTACGCCGTGTTCAGGTTCACCACGACCGCGTGCGTGTTCGAGATGTTCTGGTAGAAGATTTCGTTCGGCGTCGAGACCGTCGCGTTGTAGACCT
The DNA here is from genome assembly GCA_964444175.1 of uncultured Clostridiaceae bacterium. Taxonomy (GTDB): domain Bacteria; phylum Bacillota_I; class Bacilli_A; order RFN20; family CAG-288; genus Scatoplasma. Next base: position 51,876 of record CAYUFI010000001.1, read on the forward strand.
TGGTCGTCGACGCGGAGGACGTCGCTTTCGAATACCCCACATTCATCGCGTAAGGCGACTGGCTCTGCAGCCAGCAGGAATAGTTCACGAGGTCGTAGAGCTTGTCCTTGTAGTCGCTGACGAGCGTCCCCGAATCGAGGGACAGGCGGATCGCCGCTTCCTTCGACTGGATCGGGGTCGACGGATGCCTGTCGAACGTGTTGATTGTCGGAATGGTGTGGGTCGACGTATAGAGGAACATGCCTCCGAAAGCTCCCGCCGTCCCGAACACCAGAGCGATTGCAAGCGAAATAATCGTCGTCTTCGTCGAAGACGGCTCGCTCTTCTTTTTCTTCTTCTTTCCCTTTCGGGCGGAGTCGGAAGGTTCCTTCTCTTCTTCCTTCCCTTCCGTCCTTTCATGAGGAACAGGACTTTCGGGGAGAGTCGGAGAGACGTCTTCCGTCTTCTCTTCTTCGGTTTCTTCCGGATTCATGAATCGCTTTTTTCTGTTTATTGTAGAGTTCGCGGAACGGGACTCTTCGCAAACTAAGCTACTCGCGTATCCTTATGAATGCAAATTTGCCCTCCCTTCTTTGCGACACGGGTTAAAAACTGTCCGAAAAAAGCCCGGAAAGGCTCCCGGCAAATAAGAATATTTTAATAGAAAGAAGAAAATACGGCCTCAGCGCGCGAAGCGGAAACTGAATTTTCTAATATACGACAGAACCAATTAAGCGAGCTCTTCCGCGAGCGAGGAAAGATCCCCGTCCTGGATGACTTCGCTTCCTTCCGGCAGAACGATGTTCAGCGCCCTAGGAACAATGCGGATGGCATAGTCTTTGTTGAGGAAAATCTCCCCGTCGAGAGACGTCACGATGTCCTTGTCGGAATGGATTTCCAAGGACGTGCACTGATAGTACGAGAGCAGCTTCTTCGTCTTTTCGTTCTTGAGGTGCTTGCCGGCCCTGTAGACTTTCATCAGCGTCGCGAGCTGGGTCTTTTTGACCTTCTTGACGCAGCAGACATCAATCTTCCCGTCGTCCATCACCGCGTGGGGAGCGGCGATGAACCCTCCTCCGCAGGTCGACCCGTTCGAGACCGCCGTCAAAAGGCACAGCCCGTCCCGGACTACCTTCCCGTCAATCACGATGCGCATCCTCTGGTTGAGTTTCCCCAAAATCGTCCACGCCGCGGCCAATAGATACGCGCCTTTCCCAGTCATCAGAGGCCACCGCTTAATCTTCATCATGTTGTAGACGACTTTCCCGTCGAAACCGAAGTTCCCCATGTTCATGGTGTAATACCCGTTCACGTCGAGGACGTCGATCTTCGCGACGTGCCCGTTGATCAGGTTGGTCAGATCCGAGAAGGATTCGTGCTTGGTGAACCCTTTGACGAAATCGTTCCCCGATCCGGTCGCGACCGCGGCGTACTCAATCCGTTCGGAAAGACCGCCAGCGTTCACGAGGTTGAAGAACGTCCCGTCCCCGCCGATGCCGTAGAGACGGATAGGTTCGCTCGGATGCTCGATGAGGTACTGCCTCACCTTTTCCTTGCTCTCTTCCTTGGACTGAGGGATGAAGATCTCGTAATCGATCTTTGAGCCGTAATCTTCTAAAGTCTTCTTCACTTTCCCGCTGATATCGCTGTGTCCGGCAAAAGGGTTCACTAAAAATATGTGTTTCATGGGTTTTCCGTTTCTTCTTTCTCTCAGGATTACGTCTTCCCACAAGAATCATACGCCTTTTAGGAAAGATTTACGAGAAGGGCGGGATTTTCCGTCTTATAATGGTTCTCGTGAAAGAATACGGATTCGACCCGGAGATTTATCAGACCGTCGCCCGGTATGGGAAAAAGATCCTGGCCAGCAGGGAGATGAAACAGAACCGCAAGCTGCCCATGCACGGAAACGTCTCGATCTACGAGCACTGCTTCTCGGTGGCCTACGTCGCTTTGATTCTGTCCAGGAAGAAGGAACATAAGAAACCGATATCGGAAAAAGAACTGATCTACGGGGCCCTGCTCCACGATTTCTTCCTCTACGACTGGCACCGCCACGACAGCTGGCACCGTCTCCACGGCTACCGCCATCCGCGCTTCGCCTGCCAGAACGCGTCCGCCCGGTTCGTCCTCACAGCCAAAGAAAAAGACATCATCCTCCACCACATGTTCCCGCTGACAATCATCCCGCCTTTCAGCCGGGAAGGATGGTACGTCTGCCTCGCCGACAAGTACTGCGCCCGTTACGAGCATAAGTACCGCCGTCCCGTGATCGACCTGAAGCGGGTCCTTTTCGAGGAAGAGAAAGAACGGAAGGACAGTTTGAATAAAAAGCCGTTCCTCCGTCCGGAGCTGCGTTCGGTCTAGGAAACGCCAATCGATTTCAGGTGTTTCCGGAACGAAGAGAGGCAGGAAGAGAAAGAACGGAATTCCTCCTGGTCTTCTGTATACCGAATGTACGAGGCGAAATCCCCACTTAAATATGTGAGGATTTTTTTGTCGTATTCCGTCCTCTGATCCGAAAGGGGATCATCCTGAGCCGCTTTTAGATAAAGCTTCAACGCGTCCTGCTTGAAATATTCGGAATACGTCCCGGAGGACGTTTCGACGTTTTCGTCGAATCCGGTCTTGTTTTCCCTTGCGTTTTCTACCGCCGACGCGCTATTGACGAGGACGTTCTGTTTCTGGGCGATCTGCAAAAGGCTCTTCTGATTCGTCGTTAGATCCCGGACGAATTCCCTTGCGTACGTCATGTTGTCGCACTTCGGATTGACCAGGAGATAGTAGTGGTCCCTGCGAAAACGGTTCGACGGGGCGACTAATCCCCAGTTCCCTTTCGTTCCGTTGGCGTCCATGTACGAGACGAACGCGGGGACTTCCTCCGAAGAAAGGAAGAACGAAAAGACCTGGCTATCCGCCTCGTGGTCGCGGTCCCAGTTTCCGTGCTCGCTCCGGTCCGTGTTGTGGCAGTATCCCTTCTCGGAAAGATACTTGGCTTCCCCGAGCCAGGTCGTGACGGGGACGTTCCTGCTTTCCTCCGGTTGAATCAGATTCGTGACGGAGCTGAATTTCTTTTCCGAAGTGACTAAAGGCGAGGAATTCGAGGAATAGAAGACGTCGAGGTCGTCCGCGTAGGACGAAGAGAAATAATAGCCTTTTTCCTTCAAAAGAGCCGACGATTCGTTGATGGAAGTGAAATCCTTGAATTTCTCCTGGATAAAAGTAGGCTCGTCCGTCCCGAAGACTTTCTTGGCCATGAGACGGTTATACGCCAGTAAGCCCGAAGAGACTTCGAAACACGACGCGCGGAGATTTCCTTCCGCGTCCTCGCCGGCTTTCCTTACGTACGAGAACTGGTAGGAGAATTCGTTTTCGTCCATGCCTAGACCATTGACCAGATTGAGGGCGCAGGAGGAGTTCAGAAAATACGGCAGATCCCGTTCTTCGACCATGTAGACGTCTTCGGCGGTCCCGTTTTGAATCCGTTTTAAGAGGTTCTCGGCGTAGCTGTCCGGATCCGTGTCTTCCTTATAGGTCAGAACCGCACCGCCTTTCAGAGCGTCCTGGTTCTTCTTGTTCGAGACGGTGAAGTCGTAAAGAGGGGAGTTCCGGATGAACGAGCGCATGGAGAACGAGGAAGGATACGAAATCGTGAAATCCTCCCCTCCGTCGGCAAGGCTCAGGACGCTCGAACCGGAATAGGAAGGAGAAACTAGGGGATCCAAAAAGACCGCGGAGAGGACTCCGGAGAACAGAAGGAGGATCGAGACGTCTTTCTGCGCTTGGCTCATACGACGACATTATAAACGAAAGAGGGCCGCCCCGTTTCCCGATAAAAGGGACTTCCTGTCCAAAAGGGCGCTGTTCTCTTTTGGGGATTTCGTGTCCGGAATGCGGTAAAATAAATCTCGGAAAAGGAGAAAAGAGAAAATTATGGCCTGTACGACGATACTGGTTGGAAGCAAGGCTTCCTACGACGGCTCGACGATGATTGCGCGGAACGACGACGGGCATTTCGACGTCAAGAAATGCATCGTGGTCGAACCGAAGGATCAGCCGAGGAAATACCGCTCGGTCATCGGGAAACTGACGATCGAGCTGCCGGACAATCCGCTGCGGTACACGATGATGAAGAACGTGGATCCGAAGGCGGGCGTCTGGCCGGCATCCGGGGTGAACTCGGAAGGGGTCGGCATGACGGCGACGGAGACGATCACGTCGAATCCGCGCGTCAAGGGAGCGGATCCCTACGTCCTGCCGGAAGAAAAGAGAAACGGGAAACCGGGCGGAATCGGCGAGGAGGACCTCGTCCTGATCGTCCTTCCGTACATTCATTCGGCGCGGGAAGGCGTTCTGCGCTTAGGGGAGCTGCTTGAGAAATACGGAACGTATGAGCCGAACGGCATCGCGTTCAACGACACGAAGGAAGTCTGGTGGCTCGAGACGATCGGCGGACACCACTGGATCGCCAAGCGCGTCCCGGACGACCGTTACGTCGTGATGCCGAACCAGTTCGGGCTCGACAATTTCGACTGGGACGACGCGTACGGGGAACAGAAGGAAAACCTCTGCTCGAAGGATCTGAAGGAATTCGTCGAGAAGAACCACCTCGATCTCGGAAATTCCGGTAAAGGGTTTAATCCCCGTCTGGCCTTCGGGTCCCACGCTGACTCGGACCACGTTTACAATACTCCGCGCGCCTGGTTCATGCTGCGCTATTTCAATCCGCGCACGTACAAGTGGGACGGAGAGGACGCGGATTTCACGCCGGAATCGGACGATCTTCCGTGGTCGATGGTCCCGGAGAACAAGATCACGATCGAGGACGTAAAGTACATCCTGTCCTCGTATTACCAGGGCACGCCGTACAATCCGTTCGGGAAAGACGAAAAGAAGAGAGGGATCTACCGTCCGATTGGGATTTCCCGCACGAGCTTCATGAGCTGCCTGCAGGCCCGTCCGTACGTCCCGAAGGAAATCTCGACGATCGAATGGTTCTGCATGGGCTGCAACGCGTTCAACAGCTTCGTGGCGATCTATCCGAACGTCCCGAAGATCCCCGATTACTTCTCGAAGACCGAACTGACGGTCGACTCGACGAAGTTCTACTGGGCGAACCGGCTCATCGGCGTCATCGCCGACAGCCACTTCGCGGCGACCTCGATCCACATCGAGCGTTACCAGAACCGCCTGCAGGAACGCTGCCATGAACTGATCATCCGCACGGATAAGAAGTTCTCCGAATCCAAGGACCTCAAGGTCCTCGAGGAAGCGGACCGGGAGATGGCGGACATCGCGCGGAAAGAAACCGACGAATGCCTGAAGAACGTCCTTGCCGCAGGATCCGAGAAGATGAAGACCGGATACAGCCGCACGGATAATTAAAAGTTAAGAAGATTTGAAATAAGCCTCTTTTCCGGAGAGACGGAACATCCGGAAAAGAGGCTTTTTACGTGAATTTCTGGTAAAAAAACAACCTGCGGCAGAGACTGCCGCAGGCGATTTTCCGATTGGTGACCCATGCGGGATTCGGACCCACGAATAACGCCTTGAGAGGGCGCCGAGTTAAGCCACTTCTCCAATGGGCCAATTCGCTTAACTATTAAAACATAAGAGAAACGGGATTTCAATAGAAAAAACAGCAGGCGTCCTTGAAGAAAAGAATCAGATGTTCACGCCCATCTTTCGCAGATAAGCAAGATCCTCCGCACTCTGCCCAACTTCCTCTTCTTCCTTCTTTTCCTTCGCCCGCGGGAAAGCCCGGTCGTAGGTGTCCTTCATCTCCTTATAGGAGACGTGCGTATAAATGGAAGTCGTCCCGATGGAGGAATGCCCCATCAGTTCCTGAATCGTCCTCAGATCCGCGCCATTGGAAAGAAGGGTCGTCGCAAAGGAATGGCGCAGCTTGTGCGGATGGAGGTTGACGAATTCCCCGCTCTTCTTCTCGATCTCGGTCATGATGTACTCGAGGCCGCGGACGCTGAGCTTCTCTCCTTTCGCGCTTAGAAATAGCCAGTTTCCCCGTTTCTTGACGTCCCTGCAGCGGGACTCGAGGACCGGGCGGAGGTTCCTAAGATAATCCAATAAAGCGTCCCGCGCGCTCTTGGTGAACGGGACAATCCGCTCTTTCTTTCCTTTTCCGAAGACGCGAATCCACCTCTCGCGGAAATGGACCGAAGAGAGGGTCAGCGAACAGAGTTCGGAAGCGCGCAAGCCCGACGCGAACAGGATTTCGAGGATGGCCTGGTCGCGCACGGCGGTCTCGTCCGTCCGTTTCCGGTTCGCTTCGAACAGGCGTTCCACTTCTTCCGAGCTCAGGAAATCCGGGAGCTTCTTTTCCGTCTTCGGAGAAGAGACCAGCTCGAAAGGATCGGTAGAGATGAGATGGATGCTGTAGAGGTACGAATAAAAATGCCGGAGGGCCGAAAGGCACCTCTTGACGGTCTTCTTCGAATTCCCCCGGTTCGAAAGATCGAGCAGATACCCGCGGATCTGTTCGAGGTTGACGTCCTGATAGGAGACGCCGATGGAAGAAAGGAATCCGAGAAACTTCGAGATGTCTTCCTTATAGTTTTTGGCCGTGTTCAAAGAATACTTCCGTTCGTTTAAAAGATACGAAAGGAAGCGTCTTTCCTCGTCCGATTCAGCTTTCAAAAGTTTCTTCCGAGCCATTCCGGAATCACCTCCGAGGAATGTTCGTAGACTTCTTCTTTATTCATGCGGTAAGGATACTGGTAGATTCCGTACGTCGCGTTCATCGGCGCAAAATGCTTCGGCGAGGACATGACCAGATAATTGATCAGGGAGCCGAGCATCGTGTCGGTCGGAATCGGGTCGAAGGGTTTACCTTCGAGGCGCTCGAGGACGTAATAACCGGCCAACAGGCCCGACGCGGCGGATTCGGGGTAGCCTTCCACCCCGGAGAACTGACCGGCGACGTAGGTGTTGCGGTCTTGCTTCAAGGATAGATTGCGGTTCAGCGCCATCGGGGCGTTGATGTACGTGTTGCGGTGCATCAGCCCGAAACGGGCGAAACGCGCCTTGGAAAATCCCGGGAGCAGCGAGAAGACCCGCTTCTGTTCCCCGTATTTCAGGTTGGTCTGGAAACCGACCATGTTGTACAAGTCTCCGGCGACGTCGTCCTGGCGCAGCTGGACCACCGCGTACGGACGGACATTCTCCGTCTCGAGGCCTTTCGGCTTCAGCGGTCCGAAACGCAGGGTGTCGATTCCCCTCTTCGCCATCACTTCGACCGGCAGACAGGCCTCGAAGTGGTCGAAATCGTGCAGCTCAGCTCTTTCGGCGGAGCAGAGTTCCCTGACGAAGTCCTCGTATTCCTCCTTAGTCAGAGGGACGTTCAGATATGATCCTTCCCCTTTGTCGTACCGGGATTTGAAATACATCTTCGAAAGATCGAGCGAATCCGCGTAGACTAACGGCGCGGCCGCGTCGAAGAAGGAACAGAACGAACTCGCGTACTCGTTCTGGAAAAACGAGACCAGTTCCGGCGCGGTCAGAGGGCCGGAGCAGACGATGTTGATCACGTCCTCGCCTTTTTCCAAAGACGTCACCTTCTCATGAACCAGGCGCACGTTCGGGAGCGAAAGGACTTTGTCGGTGATGTAGCGGCTGAACGCGGTCCTGTCGACGGAGAGGTCCTGTCCGCCCGGAAGGCGGTTCTTCTCGGCGGATTCCATGACCAAAGAGCCGAGCGCCTTCATCTCGGCTTTTAAAAGCCCGCTCGCGTTGTCGCGCGCGACGGATTTCAGGGAATTGGAGCAGACCAGCTCGGCGAGCAGGTCCTTTTCGTGGAAAGCCGGACCGAGTTCCGGTTTCATTTCGAAAAGATCGACCGCGTACCCGCGTCTCGCCAAAAGGTAAGCGGCTTCGCAGCCGGCCAGACCGGCGCCGATGACATGGATTTTCATACGTTACTTCTTCTTGGAAATCTTCTGGGTGAAACGGCACTTCGGGAAATCCGAGCAGCCGTAGAACGTGCCGAAGCGTCCTTTCTTGAGGACGATGTGCCCGTGCCCGCACTTCGGGCAGACGGTCCCGACCAGATGGTCGGTATCTTCGTCAACCGACACTTCCTTGGCAGGCTCGGCGGCCTTTTTGACCGAATCCGGGAATTCCGTATAGTCGCAGGTCGGGAAATTGGAGCAGCCGATGAACTTCTTGCCGGTCTTCTTCGAGAAGCGGTAGACGAGCTTCCCTCCGCACTTCGGGCAGACCCTTCCTTCGACGTAATCGACTTCCTTCTTGATATAGTGGCAGGTCGGATAGTTCGAGCAGGCGACGAATTCGGTGCCGTACCGGCTCTTCTTGACGACTAGTGGCGATCCGCAGACCGGGCAGAGTTCCCCGGTCGGACGGTCCTTGACCTTTTCCATGTGTTCGAGGGCGTAATCGTACGCCGGAACGAACTTTGTGTAGAAATTGGACAGCAGCTCGTTCTTGGACGAGTCCCCGGATTTGATCTTCTCCAAGTCGCTCTCCATGTCACGCGTGTAGTTGTAGTCCATCAGCGTCGGGAAGAACTCTTCGAGGCGTTCGACGACGAGCTTGCCGGTCTCCGTCGGAGTCAGGGCGTGCTTGTCCTCGATCAGGTACTGGCGCTTCTGGAGCGTGTCGAGCGTCGTCGAATACGTCGACGGGCGTCCGATGCCTTTTTCTTCCATCAGGCGGATGACCGTCCCGTCGTTATATTTGAACGGAGGTTTGGTCTCCTTCTCTTCCGAATGAATCGCGGCGACTTCCACTTTTTCGTGGTTTTCCGCACTCTGGGCGATCGAAGGCGGAAGTTCGGCCGTCTTGGCGGAAGAAAGAGGAGCGAGCCCGCAGAATTCGTAGGCGAGCTGATACCCCTTGGATTCGTTTTTGACCGCGTCGGTCTTGAAGACGTATCCGTTCCCTTCGAACTTCAGGGTCGTCACCGCGTCAATCTTCGGTCCCATCAGGGACGCGAGGGCGCGGGCGTAGATCAGGCGGTAAAGGTTATACATCTGCGGCTTCAGAAGGCTCTTGGCCATCGCCGGCGTAAACGAAAGATCGATCGGGCGGATCGCTTCGTGCGCGTCCTGGATCAGATCCGAGCTCTTGCCTTTTTTCGCGCTGTTCCCTTTAAAGGCGCCCGGACCGAATTTGGACGCGATGAAAGGACCAGCGGTCTCAACGAATTCCGGAGCGAGGCGGGTGCTGTCGGTACGGATGTAGGTGATCAGGGCGCGGAACGTCCCGTTGATCTCGACGCCTTCGAACAGCGACTGCGCGATCTGGGACGTGCGCTTGGCGCTGTATTTGAACTGGTTGTAGGCTTCCTGTTCCATCGTCGAAGTCGTGAACGGAGGTTTCGGCATCGTCACGCGCTTCGAGAAGCTCAGCGGAAGGACATCGTATTCCTTCGGGAGCTCGCTCATAATCTTCTTATACTGTTCTTCCGAGTCGATCGAGTACGGCTTATAGATGACGCCGTCTTTCGAATAGAGGTCCGCGGAAATCTTTTCTTTCCCGAATTCCCCGCTGATTGTCCAGTACTTCTTCGGGACGAACGAATCAATTTCCTTCTGGTGCTCGACGATCATCCTCAGCGTGACCGACTGGACGCGTCCGGCGGATTCCGCCTTCAGCTTGACCTTCATCAGCTTGGACAGATCGAAACCGATGATGCGGTCGAGGATTCTTCTGGTCTCCTGCGAGGCGACCAAGTCCATGTCGATGTGGGATGGGTGTTCCATCGCGTCGAGGACCTGCTTTTTCGTGATGGCGTTAAAAGAAAGGCGCTTCACCGTCTTCACGTCGAGTCCGAGGACTTCGGCCAGATGCCAGGCGATCGCTTCCCCTTCGCGGTCGGGGTCCGTCGCCAGATAGACGTCGTCGGCTTTCTTGACGGCGCGCTTCAAGGTATTGACGACGTCGATCTTGTCTTTCATGACGACGTACGTCGGTTTGAATCCGTGTTCGATATCGACTCCGAGACCGCCTTTGCCGGTGGTCGCCAGATCGCGGATGTGCCCTTTCGACGCGAGGACCAGATAGTCCGGCCCCAGGAACGATCCGATGGTCTTGGTTTTATTCGGAGATTCAACAATAACTAATTTCATTTAGGAACAGTTTCCTTCCTCACCTGATTTCAGACCGATTATGCGGACTCGACCTTTTTTTGTCAAGTGGGGCAAATTGCGCTTTTCCCGCATTTTCCGACTTAGATATACATATATATCTACTTCCGGAACAAATCTTCGAGATCTTTCGTTTCGAGGATCGGATACGCCCCTTCCCGGATGAACGCGTTGCAGAGATCGAATTCCGAAAGGATCGACCCCGGGACGCAGGCGATGTCCTTGTTGTTCTCCAAGGCAAAATGCGCCGTGATCGAGGTCCCGCTGTGCGTCTTGGCCTCGGTCACTAAGAGCACCTCGGAAAGCCCGGCAATCAGGCGGTTCCGCACCGGGAAATGCTCCGCGGCGGGCCGGATGCCGGAAGGGTATTCGCTTAGGAGAAGGCTCCTTTCCCCGGCCGAATCGAACAGCGCCCGCGAGGAGGAAGGATAGCATACGTCGATTCCGCTTCCGAGGACCGAGACGATGCGGCAGCCGTTCTCGAGCGCGGTCTTCTCCGCGAGCGCGTCAATGCCTTCCGCCATCCCCGAGACGACGACCCGTTCGGGATCCTTCCGGCAGTACTCCCCGACGAGCTTGGACGTGACTTCCTTCCCGTAGGCGTCCGGATGCCTCGTCCCGACCACGCCGAGAAGATGCGGATACGACGCCAGAGAGAAGTTTCCTTTATAGAACAGGACGAAAGGAGGCCGGTCCACGCGCCGGAAGCAGTCCGGATAATCCGGGTCGAGCAGCGTCACGGCCGGATAAGGACACTTCGAGACAACGTCCCTTACTTCGGAAGGGACCAGATCCCTTTTCCTTTTAATATCCCCGTAGACTTTGTCCCAGTCCCCTTTCCCGTCAATGCAGAGGTAGATCAGGATTTCCCTTCCCGTCAGTTTCTCATCCATATCTGATTTTCCTTTCATCACCCATAAGGAAAAAAGGAAAGAAAAATTCGGAACCGGAAGAAAAAAGAAGAGGATTTCTCCCCTTCCTCGGATCAGTCTTCCCCGAACAGCTTCAGCTGGACGACCGGATGCGCCATCGAGCGGACCGGCTCGAAACTCAGGCGGTGGACTCCCTTCACGTATCCGTATTTCTCTAACGCCTCGAGATGCGCCTTCGTGCCGTATCCTTTGTTCTTTTTGAACCCGTACTCCGGATATTTCCCGTCGAGCTCAATCATGTAGTCGTCACGGGTCACTTTCGCCAGGATCGAAGCCGCCGCGACCGCTAAGGACGTCGCGTCACCTTTGGGAATCGAAAGAAGAGGAATCGAAGTATGCAGCTTCATATAATCCGTAATGATGTAATCCACCCGGACTTTCTCCGAGATTTCCTTCAAAGCCGTCTCCATCCCGAGACGGTCCGCCTCGAGGATGTTGATTTCGTCGATCGTTTCGACCGGGACGAGGATCACCGAATAAGCCAAAGCGGCCTTCTTGATCTCCGCGCAGAGTTCCCTCCTCTGACGGTCGGTCAGCTGTTTCGAATCGTTGATCCTCTCGTCGAAAAAGTCCGGCGGCAGGACGACCCCCGCGCTCGAGACCGGCCCGGCCAGAGGCCCCCTTCCGGCTTCGTCGAACCCCGCGATGAACTCGACTCCGTTTTCCTCGCGGATCTTCTGATCGAACCGCTCCAGAGGATGAAGTTTCTTCTCCGACATGTCTTCTTTCCTTTCTTCTAAAGGCTCATCAAAACCCGTCCGTTTATTTCTCTTCGGGCAGATCGTCGACGAGGACCTTCCCGAGAAGCCCCGCGCGGAATTCCTTGAGGAACGCCGCCTTGGCCCGCTCGGCGTCCGGTTCGTTCCCGCTGACGAGCATCTTCCTCGCGAGAGCGATTCGGTCGAAGAAATTCGTCATATCGACTTCCTGCTCTTCTGGAATCCTATAGAATTTCCGTAAATTTTCCGGATATCTCTTCAGTATGAACGCGGCGAGGCTGTTCACGACCTCGTCGTAGGGAATGGCCTGGTCGTCGAGGGAACCGAGCCAGGAAAGATGCAGGACCTTCGTCTTGTCCTCGTAGTTCGGCTCGAGGATTCCCGGCGTGTCGTACAGTTCGAGCCGCGGGCTGATCTTGATCAGGGATTCCGAGCGGGTTTCGCCCGGTTTGTTGGCGACTTTCGCCTTCTTTTTCCCGCTTAAGGAATTGATGAGGGTCGACTTCCCGACGTTCGGGATGCCGATGACCATGCACCGTAAAGGCGGTTCGGCCATCCCTAGGCGCAGGTAGCGCTGGGCTTTGGCGGACTTATAATGCGACAAATACTCCGTCAATTCCCGGATGTCTTTCGGATTTTTGAAGTTCAGTCCCCTGGATTCCTGACCCTGGGAGGCCAGATAATCCCTCGCCTTTTCAAAAAGCGCGGGATCCGCGAGATCGATCTTGGAATAGAGCGTGATCTTCTTCTTGTTCTGGACAATCCGGTTCAGATAGGAATTCAGAGACGAAAAAGGAGCCCTCGCGTCCCCGACCTCGATTACGAGATCGACGAGCTTCAGGGTTTCCTGAATCCGGTTCGCGGCCTTCTTCATATGGCCCGGGAACCAGTGCATGTTCTTCAGATTCTGGGTGCCCATGCGCTTATTTTCCTTCCTTCAGGGAAAACAGTTCCTGAATGCAGAAAGTCATCGAGTTCACGTAGTTCGAAGAGAGGAGCTCGTTATATCCTCCGATCGTGACCAGTCCGTCTTTAAGAGAGTAGAGGACGTGGAACTTCCTCAGTTCCGTATTGTGCGGGGAATTCAGCTGATGGAGGTTTTCTTCGAACGGCAGGACCTTCTCCGCCTCGACGACCACCAGGGTCTTCGAGCTTCCGGCCGGGACGTCGTGGACCGAGAGAATCTCATTCACAATGCCGTCGAAGGTGACCGCATCCGTATTCGGGCAGGAAGTGACGACGATCAGGTTCGGGCGGTTCTCCGCTTCGTTCTTCTTCAGATAAGCAGAGTACTTCACTCCGTTCTCCTCTCCCCGGACGGTTTTGTACGATTCGGACGGGAACGTCTTCCCGATTCGTTCGGGCGTGAGCCTTCCTTGGAAAGGAACTTTGAACGAGTAGGCGGAATAGAGCTTTTCGTTCCGTTTAATCCCTTTCACGTCCGAAGTGATCTTGATCGCGTACCAGAGCACGGCCAGAACCAGGAGAATGCAGATCATCACGACGAAAATCGCGAAGAACCAGTGGATCTTCGAAGAATAATAGATGGCGAAAACCGAGCCGGCGACGACGGCGAAGAGCACGAGATACGTCAGAATCAGCGCGTGAATCTTGCGTTTCATACAAGAATCATTATAAACGTTCGCCCCGAAGAAAAAAACGGAGAGGAACCGAGCGCCCTTATACGGATCCACGAGAAAAGGCCTCCGTTATGGGCGCGGAGACCTTTTGTTTCTTCCTTACTTCGAGAAGACCTGCTTGATACGGG
>CAYUFI010000002.1:0-7420 GCA_964444175.1 uncultured Clostridiaceae bacterium
TGCGTTGATAGGACAATCTTCTTGTAGCTTTTGTTGATGGTCTTGATTTCCATGGGACTATTCTCCTTTCTCGAACTTCTTCAGTTCATTGCTCAGTCTCTCCATCTCTTCCAGAAGTCTCTCCTTGATTTCGGCGATGCGCCTGATGCCTTCTCCCTGTGCTTTCAGCTCCGGGATGCTTTCTGTTCTTAAGGCCCAGTAATAGGAATTCGCTAAATTGGCAACGTTACTACTGCATCGGCATATCTGCAAGATGGAACCGGCTTTCATTTTCTCCGCACTGTATTTCATGTTTCCCTCCTAGAAAAGCTTGATCTGTTCTTTCGACTCCGGCATCAGGTCAATCCAGTAAAGCGCATCCTGATAACGTTTTCCGTGGTCATCATAAGTAATAGAGATGCTTTCGATTCGCCTTTCTCTGACCTTCTCATACACGTCTATATCGATTTCAGAGATGCTTACGGCTTTTCTGACGTCGCCGATCAGATGTTTCCGGCCATCGTTGATGATCACTTTCTCATCGAATTCTAAGCAGGAGAGAAACATTTCCAGAGTCGGTCTTTTCTCACTGAGCTTATGCGGATGGAAATACCATCCGTGATTCTCATCGACTATCTGACTGTCTTTCAATTGCATGTTCTTCCTCCTTTAATTCACCCATTTCTTTTGCAGTATTTTTCGAGTCTCATCGTCATTTAAACGGGCGATATGACTATTCCACTCTTTTTCCTTCACTTCTTCGTCTATTTTCTGCTTGGCCTGTTGGAACATTGAAGGGGGATTTGAGTACTTCGCGAAGAGGAACCGTGTTTTCCTTGCCTCCTGGTCAGCTTCAGCATTCATCTTCAGCATCACCTTGTATGCTTCTTCGATTGGCTCTGGACATGCCAGAAACTCATAGGAGTTCCCAGGATGGCGGCGTACGAGTATCAGGCGGTTCTTTTCTAAATTGCTGATAACCTTGGATAACCGCTGCAAACTAACCGGCGCCGTATTGTGGTAACACCACTTCTGGAAGTAACTTAAAGAAATCCTGTGGTATTCTCCGTCCGCGCTGAAATTTACAATCAGCGCATAAACAATTAACTCGGTGCCGCTCAATCTAAGGTGCGAAACCATGTAAAATTGCACTACGAGAGACGCCCCAAAATTTACCTTGCTGTTATCTAGCTGTGCCTGCGCCATTGTCCATTATCCTTTCCGCTTCTTCCGCTTCGCTCGCCTGGACAAGAACGATTACGTTTCTTGAAATGCGGTGAAGTTCGACTTTGTCCGATCGGCTGTTTGTCAACCTCATGACGAAGCCAGGATTGCTGTCTCTCTTCTGCTTGAGTTCTAGGAGATTCGTATAGTAGGAGATGACAGGCATGGGGAAATCGAAGGGATTGATGATGACGACCAGTGTCTCCTTCATCACCTGGTCGGAGACATCCTTGGCCTCGGAGTCGATGACATTCAGAATGTTTCTCGGTTTCATTTTTTCTTTTCCTTTCAGAACAGACTGTTATCTAGCTGTGCCATCTTCCGTCACCCTTTCCGCTTCGCGCAGGATGTCGTTCTTAGTGATGCCGAGATCCTCCAGGAAATCGAAAACATACTTCCTGGGAGTGGAAGTGGGGAAAACCACAAGGTTCTTCTTTTTGAAATCCTGCTGATAATTTTCGCGCATTGCGGAATATATCTTACGGGCGCGAGAACCTGCGAGACCATACACGTCCATCAAAATAACATCAACATCCCTTTTGTAAAGAAGTGGTGTTTCTAGCACTTCTTTGACTCTGCTTAGCTCTGTTTGCTTCATCTTTGTTTGCTCCTTTAGTACCATCCCGTCACTTTTAACAATAGTTTAGTGCCAGTTTGGCCCAAAGTCAACATGGTAAAGTGACAAATTGGTACCATATAGCTAGAGAGAAAAATAATATGGTCGAGTGGAAAAGATTAACGGATCTCCGAGAGTCCAGGAATCTATCAAAAAAAGAACTAGCTGGGATTCTTCATGTATCAAGAGAAGCCGTGCAACGATGGGAATCGGGAGATAGAGTTCCGCCGCTTCCAAAACTGATTGAGTTGGCGGATTTCTTTGGAGTTTCTTTGGATTACCTCGTTGGCCGGGAACGGAAGGATCCTCCACTAGTTTCGGATGACGATCTGAGAGCGTTGGAAAAGGCCGAATCCATTTTGAAAAGGGTTCACGATAAAGGTCCTCAAAAATAAGGGTATAAACTTAAGTTTAGGGTGGTCTAAACTTAGGTTTAGGGTGTCTAAACTTAAGTTTAGGGTGGTCTCAACTTAAGTTTAGGGTGTCTAAACTTAGGTTAATCCTTCCCTTAACAATCCTTTTCTGTAAAATTAACTTTTAAATTACGAATTACATATTTTCGCGCGTGCGCGCGCGTGATACGGATTTTCGGATGGACGAAGGATGACGGACAAGAACGGATAAGTATAATCCACCAGAAAATATGGTCCGGTACGCCTCGGTACGATTTCCGGTACAGATAAGGAACGGATACGGAAACGGATCTCTGGGAGATGGATCTCTCGGTCCTTGGGTAAGCAGCCAAGGGCCTTTTTTAAATGAAAATACATGAAAATAAATCATTTTGTATTTTCATGCATGAGGGTACCTTACGAAAACGGAATGAAAGCCACAGAATCAGATTGTAGAGACAGGAGGACATTGCCATGAAGAGAAAGGGTCTCCGAAGTCCAAGAAAGAATATAAGAAGCTCAGAAGAAATAGATCCAGAAATAAGGCGAAGGCTAATAGAAACAGATAAAGGCAAGGTGATTGCCAATGTGCTTCAAAAGAACAAGAAAGCAAAGGCCGGCAAGGTTCAAGAAATGGAAGGTCGTTGAAAGAAAAGGAAATTCTCATCCTCATGTGATGGTAGATAGAAAAGGTTTATTTAAGGACCGAAAGACGGTCACTGCAAAACTGCACCTTCCTAAGCCTGAAAAGGATAACCCTGAAAATTATGTTTATTTCGATAGAAATCCAAATCCTCAGAATCCATCTTCCCCAGGCGCTATCTACAAGCAATTGAGAAAATTCAATCGAAAGGATTTATATGATTCTTCAAAATATGCCAATTGGGAAGTCTCAAAAGATGGTCGAATGAAAATTGAGAGACGATACAAGGAACAAATGAAAAATCAAAAAAAGCAAAAGAAAACAAGGGCTTTAAATAAGAAAAAGAAAAAGGCCATTCAAAGAAGGAGGAAGGCACGATTAAAAAGAAAATAAAAAAATCAGACTTATCGTACTGCGCGACAGACACGTGCGTACGCCTCGTCTGAGCCCGGAATATATAGTACTGCGGAGTGAACGCGCGTTGGCCTCACCGGTAACTTTATTCAAGCATAAATGTCAACTAATTATCAAGTGGAATTTCAGAAGAGGAGGTAACCAACATGAAATCCAGAAGAAAGAAACAAATCAAAGTCCTGAAGAGGAAGCCAATCATCCGGAAAAGGAAGTCTCCGAGGCCTAGACACAGAAGATGATCTACGAGGGTTAGAAGATGCCTTACTGGGCTTGGATCATCATTGCGGTCGGTCTTGTCGCTCTAGTTCCTATCCTCATCCAGTACATCTCCATTCGTTTGTTGAAACGGTCTTGCCGGATATCGGAAGGGTTCCTGATGGGCCGGCTCCGGTTCATCGTCTATGTGACCGGACAGGTTCGAGCCGGGAAGACGACTTTCGCCGCCGGCTATACGAATATCCGAACGAAGTATCTGATGCAGAAAGCGAGGAAGAGAATCGAGTTCACCTGTCTTGCGGAACCGGATGTTCCCTTCGACAAGGTAGATGAGATTCTAAAGGAGGATTTCCAGAATGGAAATAACGACACGTACAAGGAAGCCAGGAAGCTACTTGCTAAGGACATGCCTTTGGAGACGTACCGTAACCTAGAGTACGACAACAGAGTGGCTCCGCATCCTGTTCCCTTCATAGAGCTTCTGGAGAGCTATATCAATGCCTACTGGGCTCTATTGAGAAACAACTACGTGTACTATTACGGCAAGGCTTTCTATTCTCAGGTCACGCATACCGATGCCATGGATTACGATCCGACAATGCTCTCCATCAAGGACAGAGCATTGACCGGCGACTATCATGTTCTTCCTTACACGGTCATCTTCGAGGATGAGCGGCAACTCTCCGGCAAGGACAATCAGACATCTCACGCATATGCGAAGGCCGATTCGGGAGGTGCGGACTTCCTCCGCCTTATCGGACAGATCGGACAGGAGTCCATCTTCTACGTCACGACTAATCAGTATTGGGGCACGGACATCAACAGAGAGAGGATGCTTGCGACGGACATCATTTCTATGGATAAGAGCTACGCCATGAACCCGTATTTTCTGCCCAGGTTCTTCATCGCGTGCTACGAGCTCCCCTTCCGCTTCATCCGTTGGATCAGGGAAAAGACGGATAAAACGGACCCGGTTACCCCGCTAGAGAGGAAATCCGGGTGGAGAAAGGCTCTGTCCAAATCCATGATGTGGCGAAAATACTGGGCTTCTAAAGGCTATGTAAGGTTCAAAGGCGTTATCTATCATTCTGCTGCGGACTTCGGTAAATCAAAGGCCTTTGCTTCTAAGGGAATCGACTTATTAAGAGCCACCATCCCTCTGAAGATGTGCTATGGATCCGTCAATACATTCCAGTTCTACTCCGTCCAGAGAGAGCTTCTCTCTCGTTCTAAATGGACTTTGAAAGACGAGCCTAAAGCCATTGAAGATTCTGAGCTTGCTAATCGGGTCCTGATGAAACGAGAAGAGATCTACAAGGAGGATACAGAAGGGATGAAGAAAAAGAAGAAAGGCAAATAAGGATACGATAATCACGCGCGGTTGCATGTTCATACTTATATATTTACTACGTAAATATATAAATATGGAAATAAAGCAAGCATACTCGCTACTCACTAAGCATGAGAAAGGAGGGTTCTTATGTGAAGAAAGGTAAAAAGATTCGTCTAGGAGAATGTCCGGGTTAGAATCCGTAAGCATTCGTGAATTGATGGAAGAAACGAAGTCTGTTCTTTCTTCCTATACGTAATGAAGATGTTTATCATAAACGGCCTATAGAGCCGTTAGAAAGGAAATCTATTTATGAAAAACACTTTTACGAAGTTAGCAGTCTTAAGTCTTAGTTTCTTTGCCGCTCTGGGCGGTCAGGCTGGCGTTGTCGGACAGACTTACTCCGGAGTAAGACAAGTCGAGAAGATGGCGATGAGGGCGGATGTCAATCCGGATGATTCGATTGATGTTCAGCGTTTATATGATCTGAATAAGATCACGTTTACTACTGTTTCTGCCTCGGGAGATTCTGTTGTTGCTATGGACTTTGATATGACCGGGAAATCCAGCGGGACGTATTCTTGCAAAAACGTCTTACATGTTTCTTCGGGTAAATGGTATTTATTCATTTCGAAGAAATCTTTAGGTTTGTCGAGTAATGACAAGATCACTAATGTAAAGCAGGATTTTTATAACGGGGCTTATCAAACCTCTTTCTATTGCATGACTGGGGTTACTCTGACGCTTTCTTCTGATACAGCTCACGGGCCTTCGAATAATTCTGGTTACGAATCCAACTTCCGTTCTTCTCATCCGGCGAATAGTATTGTAGAAAAATATGCTGTTTCTGATTCTCCATTCCCTGAACGTCCGGTAATGAAGGACGGAGAGTCCAGAGATATTTATTATTCGGTCGACGCTAAAACTTCCCAGGAATCTATTGTTGCTGGCGTTTCTGCAGAGGATTTGTTCGGCGTGGATGTTCCTGTCACGGTCAAGACTTCTGATTATGTTGTTGGTAAGATCGGCATCTATCATATTGTTCTAACGGCGACGGACAGCTACGGGCAGACTTCTACTGCGACCTTGGTCGTTCATGTCGTCGATAGAACTGCTCCTGTCATTCAGTTGAAATCTTCTGTGAATGTCCCATATTCTTCGCAGTTCACGGAAGCGGATATGAAATCTCATCTGACCGTCAAGGATAACGTGAGCGGCGATGAAGACTTGGCGTACACATGGCAGCTTCCGTCTGGTTTCACCTGGGGTTCCGCCTTCGGTGTCAAAGGAGTCGGAAAGCAGAGCTTCGGTCTGACCGTCACGGATGCGTCCGGCAACAAGTCTTCTGCGACTATCCAGGTAACTGTCATCGACAACATTCCTCCGGTCATTTCCAGAAAAGACGGCGCTGCTACTACGACTGCTATCGCTTATGGATATTCTAAATCTAGAACTTTGACCCTTTCCGCCCTTCTGGATTTGTTTAAGGGCAAGGACGATGTCGACGGGGACAATCTCGCGGTCTATCGGAAGTCTGGCGAGTTCGATTCTTCCATCGGATCTCATTCCATCGTCATCGCATGCAAGGACTCTGCCGGCAACGAATCCACGATGACTTTGAACTACCGCATCCAGGCGGACATCCCTCCGGTGTTCATCCTGTCTGATGCCATCATCGGAGTCACGGCCGATATTAAGCTGGACGTCCAGGATCTGAAGACGCTGATTGCGACGATGAATACGTCTTCTAACGCTTCCGCATCTGGGAAGATCCGTGCCATGAAGAGACGTGCAGAAGGAGCGGACGTGCATTGGGGTTCGGAAGGCAAGACGGACATCGTCATCAATCAGCAGGATCTGGATGCCTATGAGGCTGGCTTCGACAAGGTCGGAGAGGTCTATCAGATCCGGTATACGTATACCGATACGAAGACGGCGCAGACCGGACTTGAAGGAACGGTCTACATCCGGGTCATGGATGCGCCGAAAGCCGGAGAGTTTGAGGATCTGACCGGTTGGGACGGATTTGTTCACTGGTGGAAGAACTTCTGGAAGGGATTTGTTGAGTTCTTCACGGTGAAGATTCCTGAATTCTTCAACAGACTGAAGAACTGGTTAACCTTCCGCGGATGGAAGACCGATGCTGAAATCGAAGCAGAGAAGAAGGCTGAACAGGAAGAGAAGTCCTCTTCTGAAGTGATCCTTCAGTAGTGTCTATAAGAGTTCTACCGCTCTCTCTAAAAGAGCGGAGTTTTTATCAGTACATAACGGCTTATTTTCAAACAAAGTAAGACTGGGAGTTTGAATAGTTATGAAATACAAGAAATATAAAAAGCCTATTGTCAAATACGCCAAGCCTTCAAAAAACACTTTGGAGCACCCTCAGATTGTCCTTGGAGAAACGGCAAATGGAAATTACGTTTCGGTTTCTATTACGCATTCAAAGAATGTCAAGGGGCATCATGTGCACCAAATGCATAGAAACATCGAAAGAGCATACATGGTAGATGACACAGTGTATACAGGGAGTAAATCTGCATATAGAGGGTCTGTTCCTAGGAACAGAATCTATAAAATACACAAAATAGATGCGCATAGAGCAAGAC
>CAYUFI010000002.1:7430-36836 GCA_964444175.1 uncultured Clostridiaceae bacterium
ATCTCACGGAAAGGCAGAGTCAGCATCATTAAATAAAAAAATCCAGATGTAGTCTCGGACGCGTGCGCTTCGGTCCTTGTGCTCATCTGGAGACACCGAAGATGCGGGGCAGCCCTAGAATCTGCTATCGTACGTGACACCTTCGACAAAATTATTTAAGCATATCGTTTATTCAATTTCAAGAAAGGAGACTGCCTATGAAAAGGATTGCTAAACTTGTTTTGATTGCTCCTGTCGTTCTGACATCTCAGATGCTTTCTTCCTGGACGGTCGTCTCGTCTTCCGAACAGATGGCCGGTTCTTCAAGTAGCGTCTCTTCTCCGTCCTCTTCTGAGAATATCGACGAACGCGGATTCATCCTCCGTGACAACGGAGACCATGCGAAGAAGGGATACGGATCCGTGACGGATGAAGTGAAGGCGTTCTATTCCGGTTCTTCTGATTTCTCGAAGTATCTGAGCGGCACAGAGAAGGGCTCCAACGGTCTTTTTTTCGCTCAGAGTAAGGAGTCTGTGTATTTCTATACCTATGATGAAAATGCGCGCCAGGACTTCTCTTACGTTTCGATGGATGCGGTTGAAGGAACCTTAGACGGCAGTGATAAGACTCTCGCGAATTATGTTCCGACTTTTAAGTCTCATTCTATCGAGATGGTCTCCTATTCTGCGGACGGAAGGCTTGTGAAGTGGAAGACGGATCTGCCTGTTTCTTCTTCTGACCGCGTCTATTACGTAAGAGAGGTAGTCGGAGACGGCAATTACATGGAAGTCTCCGGAAGATACTACATCAAGGCGGATGGAGAGGAACATGTCATTCCGATCGAGACCGTCACGATCACTTCTAAGGATGTCGCCTGGCAGAATACGAATCTCGACAATACGTATGTCGGCTCGCAATTTCACTATGTGGCGTTCGATACGGATATCAGGATGGATTCCGTTTCTAAGATCGAGATCGAGTATCAGGCGAAGTTCTTCGGAGGACGGTCGGACATCTCGAAAGGGTATTTAGACGGTACCGGCGCATCTGATGTTTCTGAGAAGATCAAGGGGGTGGACTTCAGGAACAGCTTCGACGATCCTGAGCTCTATTTCGAGTATCCGATTGTTGATTTGGGGAATCTTCCTGAAGAGTCTACTAGTAATTCGGCGTATGAGTTCTCTACAGGAGGATACGGATCCGACGGAACTCCGTACATCCATGAGACGATTACTCCGTCGGTGATTTCCTCTACTTATGAGTCGGGCTACTGGTGGTGGAAGACCTCTCATACTTACAACATGACGACTCTTTCATCCTATGAAGATCTCGTGAAGGCGAATCCGGACGAAACGATTCTGTCGGATAATAACCTCGCATCCAAACATGAGTGGTTCTGCTGCTTCCTGCAGAACGAATACCGGGCATGTTACAACTCTAATATGTCCGGAGCCGCTTTTATCCATGATGATCATCTTAGTTTTGGTCTTTCTAATTATCAGACTTACAATGCGACTACGGCCAAGCCTAAGGCGGCTGCCTTCAGCAGTGATTACATGCCCATCGACATCATGGATCTGTCCATCCTGAAGCTCACGTATGAGAAGGACGGTATCACGCATGATGCGGTTGCTCTGGATACCTATGATGATTCGAAAGGAACATCGAATATCGTTGATCCGACAGTCGATACTCTTACATCCCGCTTAAAGGGCTTCTTCAAGAAGGTCGGAGACTGGTTCGGGGATTACGGCCTCTATGTTGTCTTAGGTGTGCTTGCAGTCTTGGCTATCATTCTTCTGCCGGCCTTAGGAAACTTTTTCAGCTTCCTTTGGAAAATCATCAAGCTCATCGGGAAAGCTTTGTGGTGGGTCATTTCCGCGCCGTTTAAAGGAATCAAGAAAATTATTGATAAAGCCAAAGGAGAGAAAGAAGATTAAGAGAAATGGATTACAGGATATACAAAATATACAATGTTGACAACAAACATTTATTTAAAGCGCCTAATATGCAGCATGGTCTTCTCATCCGGCCACGGTGTCCGGAGCTCATTTTTATTTTATGGTCGAAAACAATAATTGCAAGATGCTTTATCGGCGCACGAACGGCGCACAAGCGTGCGAATAGGGAGCCTTTAACCGCCATCATTTAACCTTAAAAAGCCCATAAAACGCACTCTTTTTCTATTTATGACCGCTTCCGAAAAGGTTCTTTTAGTCTCTCTGACCGCACCAGTTAGAAAAACAGCTCTGGCAACAGAGCTTTTTTCTTGCGGTCGGAGGAGACCCATACGCCCCTTCCGTTCCTTTTCCGTAAAATCCGTCCGGTCCGCCGATCGTTCAGAAAAAAACTTCCGCACAAATCGAACGATCCAGGCGGAATCTCATTGAAAATTCGCAGAAAAGAAAGTAATATTCTGTTAGGAGCTCTAACGAATTTAAAATGGACGAGAATGAAAAAAGGAACCCATCTTTGAACGTCTGGGAACTGAACCTGATTTCGTACATCCTGAAATCCCGCTTTAATTCGCTTTTCGGGACGGACGAGCTGAACGGTCCGACGATCCGAGTTCTCTACTATATGTACAGGGAGAACATCTATTCCCCGATCGCGCTGGCGAAATACTTGTCTTTCTCGCGGGCGACCATCACGGGGCATCTGCACATCCTGGAAAAATACGGATATATCGCGCTGAAACCGGATCAGAAGGACCGGAGGAAGAAAGTGATCGTCCTGACGGACATGTGCAGGAAGAAGATGGAGATGTTCACGGGACTGATTCACGATTTCCATCAGGAAGTGGATTCGCTTCTGACGAATACGGAACGGAAGTCCATCGATTCCATCTACCGGAAGCTCACGAAAAAGTACCGTCCGGAGATGCTCCACGATCTGGACAAATATAAGAAGAAATAGATCTAGGCGTCATGGAAGTGTAGCAAGTCCACGAGGAGGGAATCCAGGATATACAGTTTGTCGTTCCGGACTTTGAAACGTCCGTTCGCGGTTTCAAAGTCGTTTTTTAAATTCGCGAGTTCGTTCCGGTAACTTTCCAGGAAGTCTTTGCCGAACTGTTGTTTAAAATCTTCTAAAGAGATTCCTTCTTTCAGACGGAGTCCGAGCATCA
This sequence comes from uncultured Clostridiaceae bacterium, assembly GCA_964444175.1. Lineage (GTDB taxonomy): Bacteria > Bacillota_I > Bacilli_A > RFN20 > CAG-288 > Scatoplasma. The sequence continues at coordinate 10,537 of CAYUFI010000002.1, forward strand.
GGTAATCGAATTCCCGTTCGGCGGAATCTTCATAATGGGATTTGGCGATTCTCGTTGAGGGGTCGGCGTACTTCCTGATGTTGCGCGTCCTGGTCGCACGGACGTTATCGACGTAGGAGGTCGCTCCGAGCCCGCAGGCGTAATACCCCTGATTGCGCCAGTAGGTCAGATTGTGGAGCGATTCGTGTCCGGGCTTGGCGAAATTGGAGACTTCGTAGCGTTCGTAGCCGTACCGTTCCAATTCGGAGACGATGAAGGCGTACATGTCCGCGGTCTCGTCTTCGCCGGACGCGACATCCTTTTTGTAATAGAGGGGCGTATTCTCTTCGATCTGGATGGAATAGAAAGAAAAATGGGTCAGGCCGAGTTTCGAACCGACCTGGATTTGTCGGGAAATTTCTTCCTTCTTTTCGTCTTTCAATCCGTAAATGAAATCGAGGTTCACTTCCTGAATTCCCGCCTGATGGAGGGCTTCGACCGCGCGGACAACTTCGCCCTCGGTGTCTTCTTCCCGGTTCAGAAGCCTCAGGATATTTTTATCAAAGGACTGCGCGCCCAAGGAGACGCGGGTCACGCCGTTCTTAGCAAGGATCCGCACTTTTTCTCCGGTCATGGATTCGGGATTCCCTTCGACGCTGAATTCCAATGAAGGGCGGAAACGGGCGCATAAAAAAGAAGTCAGGGAATCGAGTTGCGCGGGCGAAAGGACGGAGGGCGTTCCTCCTCCGATATAGACAGTATCGAGATTCTGCGCGGGAATTTCCGAGAGTTCCTCTTTGAGGGCGGAAAGATAATCTTCTACAAGATTTGTCCGGACGAGATATTTCGGGAAATCGCAGTACGAGCAGATTCGCGAGCAGAACGGGATATGGACGTAGAGGGCCTTCGGGCGGTTCATACGGCTTCAGTTCTTCCGGTTGTGCTGGGGAATCGGACGGTAGACGAATTTGTTCCGCACCTTGGCTTTTTCGTAAAGGCCGATGGAGGCGAGATAGTCCATGGACGTGCGGGCGGTCTCGTAGGACGTTCCTTCCCCGTTCTTGAATTCCTGGATAGTGTACGAACGTCCGATGGTGCAGTGGGTCGCGTAGAAATGGGCCTGGGACGGACGGAGGGCCGGATAGGTCTCGAGCAGATCGCTCGTGAGGCGCTCGATGTCGCTTTCGGAGAATCCGGTCGTGAAGATCGGAAGGGCGACGTCGACGGGCAGGACGAGTGTCCTCGCGTAGGAACGGACCGGTTCGGGAGCGGGAGGATTGAGAACGGGGGCGGCGTTACCGGCGTTCTCCGGTTCGGCTTCCTGCAGGATCCGCGCGGTCTGGCTGTGCGAAAGGCTGAGTTCGTTCCGGACTCCTTCTTTCTGTTCGAGGTTCATCGCTTCGGCCGAAGAAGCCGAAAGATCGTTCCCGCATTCGGAAGCGTCTTTCAGAAGGTAGTCGAGCGCGGCGTCCAAAAAGTACGTGAGATCGTAGTTCTGCTGAACTTTTTCATCGATTTTCTTCAAGTCTTCCCCGCCGGAAAGGAAAAAGCCCTCAACGTTAATCATGGAAGCGAACACGGGCATGCCTTCGTGCGAGAGGGCGAGCTTGAAGGAAAGGGTCGCGAGCTTGTCGTTAAGAAGGTCGTACGGTTTCAGGTAATAGAAATAATACATTCCCAAAATTGCTTTGACCGAGAGGAACGTGTCTTCCCCGTTCACGAAAGTGAGCAGGTCGCCGAACATCGCATCCAGCAGGGCGAGAGGCGCGGCTTTATAGACGGCCCCGTCTTCGGAGACGGGATCGAGTTCGGAACGGCGGAATCGGTTTTCAATAAGAGGAGTCAGGGGAATCGATCCGCTCATGAGGATCTCGTCGAGGGCGTTATAGGAAGAAAGGTCGATTTTCCCTCCCTCGTGGGAAGAAAGATAGTTCAGGACCTGAAGATAGTTCGAGACGATGACGGCGTCGTTCGGAATCGTGGAGATGTTTCCGCCGATGATGCTCCTTAAAAGCGGTTCGGTCAGATGGGAAGAGGACGAACGGGCGACCGTGTCCAGAATCCGCGCGAGGCGTTTCCGCACGAAGATTTTCGAGACGGATTCGGGAAGACGGGCGTATTTGAAATAGAGTCTGTTCCAGGCGCGCTCGAGCTTCAGAATCCGGTTCTGGACAGAAGAAGTCGAAACATAGGAAAACTTCGTCTGGTCGATCGAATGCAGGTCGGGCGTGACCGTCCGCGCCTTCCGGTAATTGAGGATTTCGTTCCAGGCGAGTTGGGCGCTGCCGGAATAATTGAAGGCTTCCAGCACCTCGTCTTTGGTCGTATAACGTTCTTCGCAGAACCGCTGAATGTTGTCCGTCATAAAAAAAGCTTTCTGGTTTTCATTATAGGATCTTTCCGGCTCTATTGCCATCGGAATTACTAAAAAACTACTAACGCGCAGAGATCGATTTTCCATCTTTCGGGAGATAAAAAAATAAGGGACACACGGAGACAACCCGAACGGATTACCGGGGTTGGAATTCCGCATATTTCCCTTATTGTTCAAATCGATTCTTCGGTTACTGGTCCCGTCCGTCGACCGTGAGAACCGCGATGAACGCTTCCTGAGGAACGGAGACCTTGCCGAACTGCTTCATCCGTTTCTTGCCGCGTTTTTGTGCTTCGAGCAGTTTCTTTTTGCGCGAGATGTCCCCGCCGTAGCACTTGGCCAGGACGTCCTTGCGGACAGGCTTGATGTCTTCGCGGGTGATGATCTTCCCGCCGATGGCGGCCTGCACCGGGATTTCAAACTGCTGTCTAGGGATGACTTCCTTCAATTTGGCGCAGATGGCGCGTCCGCGGGCGACGGCGTTCCCTCTCCAGACGACCATCGCCAGAGCGTCGATGACGTCGCCGTTCAGCAGGATGTCCATCCTGCAGAGATCGGATTCCTTGTAGCCGTTCACCTCGTAATCGAGGGAAGCGTAACCGGCCGTGATGGATTTCAGCTTGTTGAAGAACGAGAAGATGATTTCGCTTAGCGGCATCTCGTAGATGATCTGCAGGCGTTTTTCGTCGATGAAGTCCGAGGAAACGAAGTTCCCTCTTCTGGCCTGGCAGAGGTTCATGACCGGACCCATGTATTCGCTCGGGGTCATAATCTCGACCCTGCAGTACGGTTCCTCTTCCTTGGCGATGTCGTTCGGATCCGGATATTCGGACGGGTTCTCGAGCCGGACGACTTCTCCGGTCTTTTTCGTGATGCGGTAGACGACCGAAGGAGCGGTTGAAATCAGGTCGAGCCCGAATTCGTCCTCGAGCCTCTGCTGGACGACGTCCATGTGGAGCAAGCCCAGGAAGCCACAGCGGAATCCGGAGCCCAGCGCGACCGAGGTCTCCGGTTCATAGACGAGGGACGCGTCGTTCAGGGAATACTTTTCCAGCGCGACGCGCAGGTTCTCGAAGTCCTTGTTGTCCGTCGGATAGATGCCGGCGTAGACCATCGGGAGGATCTTCTTATAACCCGGCAGAGGTTCCGACGCCGGATGGTCGAGCAAAGTCACCGTATCGCCGACGACGACATCCTTGATGTCGTGAATCTGCGCGGTGAGGTAGCCGACTTCTCCGGCTTTGAGTTCGCCGGTCTTGACTTCTTGCGGGGTGCGGATGCCGATTTCCTCGACCCGGTAGGTCTTCTTGGACTGCATGAGCTGGATTGTGTCCCCGACGCGGACGGTTCCTTCCTTGACGCGGATCAGAATGACGACTCCGCGGTAAGCGTCGAATTTCGAATCGAAGACGAGGGCCTTCAAAGGGGCGGAAGCATCGCCTTTGGGGGCGGGCAGCTTCGAAACGATTCCTTCGAGCAGTTCGTCGATGTGCAGGCCGGTCTTGGCCGAGACACAGACGGTGTCGTCCGGGTCGATGCCGAGATCGTCGAGCAGTTCTTCCTTGGTTTCGTCGACCCGCGCGGTCTGCAAATCGATCTTGTTGATGCAGGTCAAAAGCGTCAGGTCGTTCTCAATGGCGAGATACGAGTTCGCCAGCGTCTGCGCCTGGACGCCCTGCGTCGCATCGACGACGAGGACGGCGCCTTCGCACGCGGCGAGCGAGCGCGAGACTTCGTAAGTGAAGTCGACGTGCCCCGGGGTGTCGATCAGATTGAAAAGATAGTCTTCGCCGTTCTTGGCCCGGTAGTTGACCGAGACGGCGTTGAGTTTGATCGTGATTCCGCGTTCGCGTTCCAGCTCGAGGTCGTCAAGCATCTGCTCCTTGAGATCCCTCGTGGCGACCGCCCCGGTCTTTTCCAAAATGCGGTCGGACAAGGTGGTCTTGCCGTGATCGATGTGCGCGATGATGCAGAAATTACGAATATGATCGAGATCGTACGAGTTCATTTCGTGTTTCCTCCCTGCTTCTTCCAGAACAATTGTACCTGTTCGGCGATATCCCCGCCAGAGGAGACGCGGACGAGCGAATCGTAGGTCGAGAAAAGTTCCTTCTGATAAACCGAATACGCGTAGCGCGTGTCGACGTAGAGGATGATGCCGCGGTCTTCTTCCCCGCGGATGACCCTGCCCGCGGCCTGCAGGACCTTGTTGATTCCCGGGTAGGTGTACGCATACATGTATCCGAGGTTCGGATCTTCCTTCCCTTCCCCGAAATACTGCTGGATCCGGTCGGAGATGTAGTTGATCTTCGGCAGTCCGACCGAGACGATGATTGCCCCGATGAGGCGGTCCTCGATGAGGTCGATTCCTTCCGAGAAGATGCCGCCGAGGACCAGGAATCCCAGCGTGGTCTTGCCCGGGGAGGAGACGAATTTGCCGAGGAATTCGCTCCGTTCCTTTTCGGACATGTTGGAGCGTTGCGCGTAGACCTGGATGTCGTCGTAATAGAGGAAGAACGGCAGGACCTTGTTCAGATACTCGAAGGACGGGAAGAAGACGAAATAATTCCCGACCTTCCCGGAAACCGCCCCCTGGATGGCGGAAACGATCTGGCGGAGTGAAGCGTCCCGGTCGCGGAACTTGGTCGAGATGTACGGGTCGACCATGACCAGGCAGTGCCCGGATTCGAACGGAGACGGAAGATAGAGTGTCTCCGTGTCCCCGTTCCCGCCCAGTAAGTCCACGAAGTAGTCTTTCGGGGACAAAGTGGCGCTGAAGAGGACGCCGGCCGTGAAAGCCTGGTAGGCGAGCTTCTCCAACGGTCTCGGATCGAGGCAGGAGACGGCGAACCCGTAGCATTTCTGTTCCTCGAGCTTTTCTCCTTTCTCGTAGAGGAAATAATAAGCCCAGCGCGAATCGGACGTCGGTAAAGCGAGGAAGTTCTGCACAAGATAATAGAAGTTCAGGAACGCGTCGTTAATCTTCTTCTTTTTCTTCATGTATGCCTTGCCGTGGATGACGAAGGCGTTCAGAAGGTCGATGAAGGCGTCGGGCACCGAGTCGGCCGCCTCGATTTCCGAAAAGCGGGTGGTCGCTTCCCCGAAGCGCTGCTTGGCGAAGTAGGATTCCAGCTGCGCGATGTCGTCCCGGATCTCGTTGCTTCCTTTCCCGCGTTCGCTCTTGAAGGATTTCAAAACGTCCTCAAGCTGGAACAGATCGATCCGGGCGGAGAACATGTCGCGCACGCGGTCGGGGAGGTTATGCGCCTCGTCGACGAGCAGGAGATAAGGATTCAGCGAGTAATTCTCGAAGAAACGCATCAGCCGCGCGTTCGGATCGAAAAGGTAGTTGTAATCCCCGACGATGAGGTCGGAATAGTTCAGCATGTCGAGCTGGAGCTCGAACGGACAGATCTTGTATTTTTTAGCGTAATAGAGGATGTCTTCTTCCCTGAACAGGTCCTGCGTACCATACGCGTCGAAAATCGCGTCGTTGACCTTGTCGTAATAGTCCTTCGCGTAGGGGCATTCGTCCGGGTTGCAGTGCCTTTTCGCCTTCGCGTTCAGACAGATTCGGTCTTTCGAGGTCATGAAGACGCACTTGAGGCGCGCGCCTTCGTCCTCGAGTTTCGAGACGGTGTTGTAGACGACTTCCTTGATGGAGTTCTTGCTCGTCAGATAAAAAATGCGTTCGAGGTTCTTCTCCTGCAGCGCCTTGATGTACGGAAACAATACGGAAATGGTCTTGCCAATCCCGGTCTTGGCCTCGCAGATGCGGATGTCCCCGTTCTCGACGCTCTCCTTAGCGAATTCCATCATCTGTTTCTGTCCCGCGCGCATGCTCGGGAACGGAAAATTCAGGGCGGTGATGGACTTCTGGCGCTCGTCCTTCATTTGGGAGATGACCTTCTGGTACGAGAGGTACGTCGTCAAGTACCCGTCGATGATTTCCTCGAGTTCCTCTTTGGTGTACACGAACAGGAACTGCTTCATCCTCGTCGTGTCTTCTTGAGAGATGTAGGTGAGCTGTACTTTGATGTTCTCGAGGGAATGGAGCTTCAGGTACATGTAGGCGTAGACCTGCGCCTGTCCGAGATGCCAGGCCTTCTGTGCCTCGTAGAACTCGTCGATGTCCGTGTTGGTCGTCTTGATTTCGTCGACGGTGACTTTGTCCTCCCCGTGCAGGATGATGCCGTCGGCCCGTCCGCTGATCTGCAGGCGGAAGCCGTCCTTGACGAAATCGTACGAAAGGTAATACTCGGGAGAGTAGTCTTCCCCCTGCTTGCTCTGGTACCATGCGTGGAGACGCGTTCCCTCGTTCATGGAAAGCGTGTTGAACACTCGGTTATCAATGTCGCCTTTGCGCAGGATCAGATCGACGAAATCGTGGACGCTTAAAGAGATCGTTTTCATGGGATTCTTCCGTAAGAACTCAGCTCTTTTCCTATTTGGACCGCGGGCTCTTTTCCTTCAAGGCGTACGTTTCCGACCCGAGGAACAGATCGTCCACATCGCATTCCTCCTCCCCGATGATGAGGTATTCCTCGTCTTTCTTCAAGTAAGCGGACGCGAGGTTCCCGTTATCGATCCTCTTGTCGCGCTGGGTCACGAGTAAGCACGTCCCTTTTTCGAGCTCTTCCCCTTTTTCGAGAATGCCCGCCTTCGCCGGACGGTCCGTCCCGACGAAAATTCGGTAACTGTCCCCGTCCATGGAATCGAACTTCGCGAGCAGGACCGGGGAAGAAACGAGTTCGACGTCTTCGTCCAGATACGTCCCGACGTAGGAATGGATCAGGTCGTTCAGAGGACCGTTCGGATTGTGGAGCAGCCCGGACAGGTGGATCTTCACGTACGAGTTCGAATGGAAGACGTTCACCCCGATCAGCTCGTCCTGATGATAAATGGCTACGAAATCCCCGTTATTCACAAAACGGGTCGGCAGGGACTCGTTATCGATTACGAGGAAAAGCGTATCCTGGAAAACCGGATAGTTGAAGTAGAGATACGCCCCGTATTTCTTCTTTTGCCCGTCGCCCATGTTCTATTTCTTCACGGCTTCGATCCGGTGAATCGGCTGGCCTTTCGAGCGGAATTTTTCTTCGTATTCGGTCATGCAGTCGTCCGGGTTCTCCTCGACGAGGTAAGTATCGGTAAAGCGGAGGTCGAACAGGTTCCCGACGGAAAGGAAGTATTTCTTCGAATCCGTGTAGAGGATGTCGTTATCGGTCTTGAACAGGATTTTTCCGCCCTTCTTTAAAAGGACGGCGTACTCGTTGAGCTTGGTCGGGAAGGTCAGACGCCTCTTGTTGTGGCGTTTCTTCGGCCATGGATCCGAGAAGTTCAGATAGATGACGTCGAGGCTTTCCTGAGGAATCAAAGGGAACAGTTTCTCGACCGGAGCGTTGAGGAAATGCAGGTTTTCCGGCCGTTCCCCTTCCGGTAAGGAGACGTATTTCTTGACGGCAATCGCGAAGGCGTTGTTCGCGACTTCGACGCCGAGGAACCGCTTGGAAGGGTTCTTCTCCGCCATCTGAATCAGGAATCCGCCGCATCCGCTTCCGATTTCGAGCGCGTCGAAAGGAGGGATGTTCTTATTGTCGACATCCTCGAGGTTCAGTCCGATGTCCCGGTGGGCCGCTAAAAGCGGCGCCGCCCAGGCCTTATGACGCAGCCGCATCGGTTATTTCTTCTCCTCCGTGCGGACGAGTTCGGCCAAAGCCGCGATGGCGTGCGCGTAGATCGCGATGCCCTGGCGGAAGTCCTTCAGGCGCAGGAATTCCCCGTCCTGATGCATCAGGCAGTCGACTCCCGGATATTCCATGCCGAAAGCGACCGAGTTCTTCGATTCGCGGCAGTACGTTCCGCCGCCGATGGCCAGCGGTTTCGAAAGGACGTCCCCGGTTTCTTCCCGATAGACGTTTAACAGGGTCTGGATGAACGGCGACTCCGGATCGATCATGAATCCGTCCGAACCGCCGAGATATTTCACTTCCGCTCCGGTCTTTTCCGCGACGTTCTTCAGGACTTCCTGAACCGTCACGTTCTCCGGAATGCGGACGTTGATGAGAAGCTTCAGGTCCTTCCCGTCGTACGAGAAGATGCCCATGCAGTAAGAAGTCCCAGCGAAGTACTTCGAGGAATAGTTTCCCCCGAACGGACGCCCGTCTCCGATCGCGTAATCGAGGAAGATCGCATTGAGTTCTGGACGGTTATAGATGCGCGAATAGAAATTCAAAAGGTGCAGACCGGCGTTGGCGCCCTTTTCGGGGACCGAGCCGTGGGAAGCCTTGACCTTGTTGTGCAGGCGGTTCCCGTCCTTAAGTTCGATATTTACTTCCGGATAATCCTTCTGGTAATCCGCGATTTCCGAAAGATACTTCTCCCCGTCCTTCAGTTCGACCTCGACTTCGTCGAGGACGATGTTCATCGCGTTTCCGAAACGGAACGCGGGGATTTTCGGTTCGTCGAGGCGGTACGTCGCTTCGTACGCGTAGATTCCCTTTTCCGCGAAGATCAGAGGATAGTCCGCGTCCGGAGAGAACCCGTAGGCCGGATATCCCTTCTTCAACGCGTGGAAATAGTGGTCGAGGCAGAGGGAATCCCTCTCTTCGTTCCCGCCGAAGAACAGGCGGAGCTTCACGCCGTCGAGCAGATGACGGTCGAGGCAGATCTTCGCGCCATAGAGCGCCGCCATGCCCGGCCCCTTGTCGTCGGCCGCCCCGCGGGCGTACATCACGTCGTCGACGATCGTCGGGGTAAACGGATCCGTCTTCCAGTTCTTGGAAACCGGAACGACATCGCAGTGCGCGTAAACGTCGATCGTCTTTCCTTCCCCGTAAGACAGTTCGGTACAGTAGTGGTCGCAGAAATCCACGTTGAAACCGAGCTCTTTTCCTTTTTGAGCCACATAGTCGAGCGCCTTACGAACGCCGAGGCCGAACGGATTCTCCTCGCTTCTAGTCGATTCGTCGTAGACCGAGTCGATGCGGATGAGACCTTTCAAAGCCTCAAGTGCCTCGTCCTCAACCTTTTTAGCTTCCGCTACAAAAAATTCTTTGTTTTCCATTCTTATTTCTTCTCCAGCAGTTCTTCCCCGTAGATGCCTAAGGCCTTGCTCATGCCCCGGTAGACAACGTAGGGATCGTAGGTCCCGTCGCGGTAGCCCAGCCGTTCCATGGCTTTAAGGATGAGTTCCCCGTCCCCGCCCGTGAGGACGAGCTTCATATCCTCTTTCAGGTCTTTGCAGCATTTCTCGTAGAAGGCGTGGACCTTGAAGGCCTCCCCGAAGGTCGACGCGGACGTGACAGCCCCTTCGGTCGAGTAGTTGACGTAATCGGGCGGAAGAGAGACCGAGTAATTCCCGAGCTTTTCCGTCGATTTGAAGAGCGACCGGTTCAAAAGGCCGAGGCCCGGACCGACCATGCCGCCGAGGAAGACCTTGTCCTTATTGACCGGCATGAGCTTGGACGCCGTCCCGTAATCGGCGACGATCGTCGAAGGCTCGGATCCGAGGACGTCGAAGAGCATGTCGATGCCGAGGATGTCGAGGTTCGGGACGCAGTAACCGAGCGCGTCGACTTTATCCTTGACCATGTAACTTTCGATTTCCTGAACGTAGACCCGTCCGGAGTAATCGCGCAGGGCGTTCACGAGGCTCTTATAGTTCTCAGAATTGACCGAGGAGACATAGATCGTCACGCGGTCGTTCGAGAGTTCCGCGAGCATCGTCTTCAGCTCGCGCGACAGATCGGTTCCGGCGAACGCTTTCTTCAGGACTTTCCGTCCGGAAGGGTCGACGTAGAAGAATCCGATCGAAGTGTTGCCGATATCTGAAAAAATGTAGTTCATAATCCAATCCCCGTTTTGTTCCCCCAGGAATAATATTCCTCATCCTTCTTCGGATCGACGCTGTCCTCCTCTTCCTCCTCGGTCTGAAAAGCACAGTCCTTATAGAGCGAGAGGAAATCCTGAGCCGAAAGCGGATAGAAGGCGTTTTCCTCCCGGACGAACACGTTCTTATCCCGGTACGAGAAACGGACTTCCCGCCCGTGAACCAACGCGACGAGAGTCTCCCCGTCGAGCAGATGCTTCAGACCCTGCCGGACGTCGAGAAGGCCGTCGGAGGAGGAATCCTGATGAGAGAATGAAAATTCCATACAGGGATATTCTATCAGATTCCGCCCGGCTTATTTACGTTTCGGACCGGGGAAGCGCTCTTTTCCGGCAAAAAAGGACCCGCGCTTTCGCGCGGATCCTCCTTTGTTCAGGATTTACTTGTTGCCGTAATTCGGCTTCGGTCCCTTATGGTCGGAATAACGATGGTCGGAATGGCCTCCGTACGGCTTCTTGGCCGGACGCGGAGCCGGTTCGACGTAGCCTTCCGGTTTCGGCATCGTGTCGCGGTGGGACAGATCGATGCGGCCTTTCTCGTCGATGTTGGTGATAACGACCTTGAGGGTATCGCCCAGCTTGACGTAGTCTTCGACCTTGTCGACTCTCTTCCAGTCGAGCTTCGAGACGTGGCACATGCCGTCGGTCGTTCCGTAAAGACGGACGAAGCAGCCGTACGGTTCGATGCGGACGACCTTTCCGTCGTAGACTTCTCCGACTTCCGGAACCTTGACGATGTTGTTGATCATGTCGAGGGCCTTGTCGATCATCTCCTGGTTGACCGAGTAGATGAGGACTCTGCCGTCGTCGTTGATGTCAATCTTCACTTCGTTGTTGCATTCGGCGATGATGCCGTTGATGACCTTGCCCTGCGAGCCGATGACGTCGCGGATCTTGTCCGGATCAATCATGATCTTCTTCATCTTCAGCGCGTACTGGGAGAGTTCCTTGCGCGGAGCCGGGATGGCTTTGAGCATGACGTCGAGGATTTCGGCGCGGGCCTTATGGGCCTGTTTCAGCGCCTGGTCGAGAACTTCGCGGGTGACGCCCTTGATCTTGATATCCATCTGAAGGGCCGTGACGCCTTTCGGGGTGCCGGCGCACTTGAAGTCCATGTCGCCCAAGTGGTCTTCCATGCCCTGGATATCGGTTAAGACCGTGTACGGATGATCGGCGTCGAGGTGATCCGGATCCGAAGAGATCAGACCCATAGCGATGCCGGAGACCGGAGCTTTGATCGGGACGCCGGCGTCCATTAACGCCATGCAGGAGGCGCAGATGGAAGCCTGCGAGGAAGAACCGTTGGATTCGACGACGTCCGCCACGCAGCGGATGGTGTACGGGAAGTCTTCGATGGACGGAATGACGTAGGAGAGAGCTCTTTCGCCGAGGTTGCCGTGGCCGAGCTCGCGTCTGCCCGGAGTACCCATGCGTCCGAGTTCGCCGACCGAGAACGGCGGGAAGTTATAGTGATGCATCCAAGTCTTGTCCGGGACGTCGTCCAGATCGTCTAGGATCTGGGCGTCGCTCAGAGGGCCGAGCGTGCAGGCCGAAATGACCTGGGTCTGGCCGCGGGTGAACATGGCCGAGCCGTGGGCGCGCGGAAGCAGACCGACCTGGGCGTCGAGCGGACGGATTTCGTCAATCTTGCGGCCGTCCGGACGGATCTTGTCGACCGTGATGAGCTTGCGGACTTCGTCGCGGACGAAGCCTTCGCAGATGGCGGCGACATCCTTCAGGGTCTGGGCCTTGGTCTTTTCGTCGGCGTATTCCTTGGCATTATAAGCGTCCTGGGCTTCCTTCTCGATGGCTTCGATGGTGTTCTGTCTTTCGAGCTTGTCGAAGATGGAGACCGCCTTGACGAGACGGTCCTTGTAGGAAGCGGCGACTTCCTTCTGTAAGTCTTCGGGGATCTTGCGGATCTGCACCGGCCACTTTTCCTTGCCGACCTTCTCGATGATGGAACGTTCAAAATCGATGAGTTTCTTGATCGCGTCGTGACCGAACCAGATGGCGTCGAGCATGACTTCCTCCGGGAGTTCGGCGGCTCCCGCTTCGACCATGTTGACCGCGGCGTAGTTACCCGCGACGGTGAGGTTCAGATCGGAGTTCTTCCACTGTTCCTTGGTCGGGTTAATGACGAACTGCCCGTCGACGCGGCCGACATAGACGCCGGCGATTGGGCCGTCAAACGGAATCGGGGAGATGCCGAGAGCCAGCGAGGAGCCGAGCATGGCGGCAAGTTCCGGCGAGCAGTCCGGATCGAACGACATGACGTAGTTCGTGATCTGGACTTCGTTGACGAAGCCTTCCGGGAACATCGGACGGATCGGGCGGTCGATGGTGCGCGCGGCGAGGGTCGCGTGGACGGTAGGACGTCCTTCTCTTTTCAGGAAGCCGCCCGGAATCTTGCCGGCGGCATAGGCCTTTTCGATGTAGTTGACGGTCAGCGGGAAGAAATCCTGTCCTTCCTTCGGTTCTTTGGCGCCGACGACGGGGGAGAGAACGACGGTGTCCCCGTAACGGACGAGGACCGCGGCGTCCGCCTGCTTGGCGATTTCACCGTATTCCACGCTGAGCTTGTGCCCGTAGAATTCAGTCTCGAATACTTGTTTCATTCTTTTTTACCTTTCTTGTATTCCTTTTTTCAATGATACGGCTTAATGATACCACAAATGGAACGGGTTCTACCCGTCGGATAAAAAAAGGAAGGGGAAACTTTTCCGCTTCCTCTTCCTACTCCATAATCGGCCTATTTCAGACGGGCTTCGACTTCCGGGTGGTACTTGTAGAATTCGCGCACGGAAGCAATCTTTTCTTCTTTGTTCGCCTTTTCCCACTTTAGGAAGCGCCCGCCGCGCTTCGGCTGGATGAAGTGTCCGGCGCGGAATTCCTCTTCGAGAACCTTGTCTTCGTCTTCCCCTTCGATGGAAGGGATGTCCGTCTCCGGGACTGGTTCTTCCTTCTTGGGTTCCTCTTTCGGTTCCGCTAGACCTTCGGAAGGGACTTCTTCCTTTTCCTTCTCTTCTCCGGCCGGTTCTTCCTTATGGACCTCTTCAGACTTTTCCGGAGCGTCTTTGCTTCCGCCTAGCATTCCTCCGGAAAGGAGCTGGCGCTCGTCTTCCTCGGCCTGTTTCTTCTGTTCTTTCTCGAGTTCTTCCTTGGCTTCCTCTTTAATCTTCTTCAGAGCTTCCGTATCCGAACCGTCGGAACCCGGGAGATCCCTGTTCTTCACGTAGGAAGGAGGATTCGGGGAGGTGCGGTCTTTTTCGTACTGCTCGGTCAGGGCCAAGGCGCGGTCGAGGACCGGGTCGGCGAAGGTGGCCGGAAGCGAACCGAGAATCAGATTGAACTCGATTTCGCTCGTCGAATCGGACTCGTCGATCTCGTTGTAGCAGTCGATGAACGCGCGCAGGAAACGCTGGGGCTTGGTCGTATAGGTGACGATGAAGGAATACCAGTTCATCGCGTCGTTGATGTCCTCGGCGTGATAGAACGGCGTCAGCAGCTTCGGGGCAACGTCCCCGGAAGTGCGGAAGTAGACCTTGGTCATCTCCTTATATGGCAGGAGCATTCCTAAAAGCGTCTCTTCCTTAAATAAGAAGGTCACGTTCGGGAAGGCGGCGCTCTTCTTGAAGTTAATCCGGACGGGGAAATGGATTTCGTCGTAATTGAGGTGCTTCAGGTCCGAAATCAGGTCATCCGTGGATAAGAAGTCCGGATAATACGGGACGGTCAGGAGTCCCTGCGGGGGCAAAGCGTCCTCGGGCGTGTACTTGGCCACAAAATAAAGGTCGTAATCCGGAACGGTCACGACGTCCTTGCCGATGCCGTCGAGCTCTTCCTTGGTGACAGTCTCCTTTCGGATGCCGCCCTCGGTGATTTCCGAGGAGACGTAGGTCTTATAGACGTTGAAGCCGGTGAATATATACCCTTTTTTTGCGGGGACGATGCGGGAGAGATCGATGTCCTCGCCCTGTTTAGCGTGAAAGACCAGATCCTCGTCGGATCCCTGGAACTTGCCCCCGTCGAGGAAGATCGTGACGGTGTGCTGGTGCAGCCTCTTGGAGCGGTAGCGCCCGACCCAGACAATCATCCCGGCCAGTACGAGGATGACGGCGAAAGCGAAAATGACGAGCGCGGTATACCACGGATTGGAGAATCCGTCGAAGAAACTTTCGAAAATGTCCATGCTGCCTTCCTTTCCCGCCAACCGGTGAAAAATCCCTGAAACTATCCGTCAAATCGGTAATCCTATTTTAGACGCAACCCTGCCTTTTAGTAAAGAGACCCTAGAAATCTTGCACCGTTCCGCCCGCCAGAAAAATCCTTGGGAAAACCTCCCCTTTCCCGAAACGGCAAAGAACCCGGCTTCCGGACGGGAAAATCGGGAAAAGAGAAAGTTTGCGCAGAGGCGGATTTCTATTTTATAATGGTGAAGTCCGAACACAGAAAATGGATTCTGAAATGTATCTTTTTGCGGAAAACGCTGCCGAACTCCCGGGTATGCCCGTCATCGTCCTGATGCTCCTAGGCGGGCTCGGCGCTTTGCTCGTGGGCATGAGGATGATGCAGCTGGCCACGGAAAGGCTGGCCACCTCGGGACTGAAGAACCTCTTCACTAAGACGGCCAACTCCAAGCTGGCCGGCGTCGGGATTGGCACGCTGTCGACGATGATCGTCCAGTCTTCGGGAGCCACGACCGTCATGGTCGTCGGCTTCGTCAACGCCGGGGTCATGACCCTGAGCCAGGCGGTCTCGTACATCATGGGCGCGAACATCGGTACGACCATAACGGCGCAGATTGTCGCCTTGGGAGGACTGTCCTCCTCTTCTTTCCCGTTATCGGAAATCATCATCTCGCTGACGCTTCTAGGAATCATCCTGACGATGTTCTTAGCAAAGAAATACCCGAAGGTCGGAACGGCCGGCGAACTATTTTCCGGCTTGGGTCTCCTGTTCCTCGGTTTAAGCGTCATGACGACGTATATGAATTATACGTTCGAGGCCAACCCGGCCATTCTCCAATTTCTGGCGAATACGACGAATCCGTTCCTGCTCCTCTTCATCGGAATCCTCTTGACGGTCGTGGCCCAGTCGTCCTCGGCGGTCACTTCGATCATCCTGGCGCTGGCCATCTCGATGGCCGGAAGCGGGACGGAACTCTGCGGCGGAGGAAACGGAGTCCTCTACCTGATTCTGGGCTCGAACATCGGTTCCTGCTCGACGGCGCTTATCTCCGCCATCGGCTCGACGACTAACGGCAAGCGCGCGTCGGTGATCCACCTCTTATTCAACGTCTTCGGTTCCCTGATTTTCTTCATCGTTTTGATCTGCTGGCCGCAGGCCTTCGAATCCACGTTCCGCGCGTGGTTCCCGGACGCCCCGGCGACGCAGATCGCGATGTTCCACACGTTCTTCAATACGTTCTGCACGCTGGTCTTCCTGCCGTTCACGAACATGTTCGTCTGGCTTTCGAAGAAGATTGTCCCGGACCGCAAAAAGAAGAAAAAGCCGGAAGACGTCTCGGACGAGTTGCTCGACCGCCGTTTCTTAGCGACTCCGGGCATCGCCCTGAACCAGGCCATCATGTATTACCATCTCATGGCGAAAGAAGCCCTGGACGATCTGAACCTCGCCCTCGACGGATTCATCCGGAAGGACAAGGAACATAAGAAGGATGTCGACGAGAAGGAAGCCCGGGTCCTAAGGATGAGCCGGGAACTGACCGCGTTCATCGTCGAAATCAACACCCACGGGATTTCCGAAGACGGTTCGAGAAAGCTGGCCGAGATGCAGCTCGACATCGCGGACATCGTGCGTTTAAGCGAAGTCGCGGACAACATCACCGGCTATACCCGCCACGAAGTCGATGAAAACCTGGAGTTCTCTCCGGCCATCTATCCGGAGCTCGCAGAGATGAAGGCGCTCTTGAAGAAACAGTTCGACGACTGCCAGACCATCGTCGACAATCCGAGTCTGGATCTGTTGAGCCGCACTAGGAAGACCGAGGACGCAATCGACGCCCAGCGCACCAAGATGATCAGCGGACACATGGAGCGTCTTTCCAAAGGGCAGTGCCATCCTTCTTCGAGCGGAGTCTTCATCAACCTCGTCGGGAACCTGGAGCGCTGCGGCGACCATCTGAACTTCATTGCGGAACGTTCGTGCTCTTCTTTGATCGCCAAGGAAAAAGGAGTCCTTCCGCCGCATCCGTAGATGGAATCAAAGTGTTCCGGAAACAGGGTTCGTCCCTGTTTTTTCTTGCCTTTTTTCCGGGCTAGGAAAAGCGCTTTAAAAAAGATATATAATGGAAGTACCAGAAATCCGGTCCGTCCATCCCCGAAAGGAGTCCTTTTCATGAACGCTTGGAGCAAGCTGCCTCTTTCAACGGCCGTTTTCTTCTCCCTGTTTTTAGCCGTTTCGCTCGCCGAGACGGTCTGCGCCTTTTTGGAAAAGGAAACGGGGAGGAAAATTCTGAAGCCGTTCTGCCTGCTGTTCCTGTTCTTAGGCGCCGTCTGCGCCGTCCCTGATAGCCCCTGGGTCTATACCGGCCTAGTTTTCGGGCTCGTCGGGGATCTGTTCTTCCTGTATCCGAAAAAGAGAAAATGCGTCTTATTCGGCTTATTGGCCTTTTTCCTGAACCACGTCTGTTTCATCGGCGCGTCCTGTTCCCTGATGAAAGAGAGCTTCCCGCTTTTAGGATACGTCCTGGTGAGCCTCGGGGCGGCGCTGGTCTTCTTAGCGGGTTTTGCCGTCCTTCTGAACAAGATTACGAAAAAGGACTATCTCATCAGCGTCACGGGAGCTTTCTACATGGTCTCCATCGTGCTCGATTTGTTCATGGTCTCCTATCTGACCGCTTTGAAGACCAGCCCCTACATGTATCTGGGAATCATCGGAGGCGTCCTCTTCATCGTCTCGGATTCGATCCTGACCTATACGATCTTCATCCGGGATTTCCCGCGGAGGGATTTCTACATCATGCCGACGTACCTTTCCGCCGAAGCGCTCTATACCCTTTCGTTCGTGTTCTCCCTTCTCGCCTAGGTGTTTCTTCGAGCCCTTAATCCTTATATAATAAGAGACGTATGAAACGCGCATTGTTTTTCGATCTTGATGGAACGCTCTGGGACGCCATCGAACCTCTGAAGGACAGCTGGAACGCGACGATGAAGGAAGCCGGACAAGATCGGGTCTTCTCGTACGCGGAAATGAAATCCTACATGGGGCTGACTCCGGAAGAGACGGTCCCTCTCGCTTTTCCGTTCGCGGATAAGGAAACGGGAAGCAGGCTTTTCGCGCGCTGCTTAAAAGAAGAGATCGCGTACCTATCTCAGCATCCGGGAACGCTCTATCCGCGCGAGAAGGAAGTGCTGAGGGTACTGAAGAAGTCCTATCCCCTGTACGTCGTCTCGAATTCCGGGAAAGGGTACATCGAGAACTACCTTTCCGCCTGTTCGACCGCCCCGTATTTTAAAGGCCACCTCTGCGCCGGGGACACGCAAAAGGACAAGTGGGAAAACATCCGCATCCTCATGGAACGGGAAGGTTTGGACGAAGTGATTTATATCGGCGACACCGAAAAGGACCGGATCCAGTCGAAAAAAGCGGGCGTTCCTTTCATCCATGCGGCTTATGGCTTCGGGAAGGTCCCCGAAGCGGAATATTCCATTGAGTCCTTAAGCGAGCTTCCTGCGGAAGTGAAGAAAATTTTCCGCTGACGCCCGAATTCGGAATAAGGGGATAAACCGAAGGAAAATAACGGAATTTGGGGCTCACCTCATTCCTATGCCGTCTATGAAAAAGCGCCGATTTCCAGCTTTGTGCGGAAGGAATCGGCGTTTTAATTGGAAGATTACTTGTCGTCGAAGACGAGGAACCCCTCGACTTCCGGGAAGGTCTTTCCGTCGAAGACCGGGAGCTTCGAGAAGTCGTCGAAGGCTCCCGCGACGGAGTTCTTTTCTTCCTGGAACTCGACCTTGAAATCGACGTAGTCCCCGTTGCCCATGGTCGCGTTCACGATCCGGTTGTTCTTCCCGAGACTGGCCTTCCAGCTCATCACGATGAGGCGCGGCGTCTTCCCGTCCTGCTCGTAGCCGTCGAAGAAATAGCAGCGGTCGTGGTAGAAGGCCCAGATCCCGCGCAGGCGCATCCGGGCTAAAAAATCGATACGTTCGATATTCGTCATTTTAATGGATTCTTTCTATAAAGACAGACTCTTTTCCGTCCGTTCCTATTCTAGCGGATTCGGTCCCGAAAGTCATTAAAAAGGGTCGGAAGAACTCCTCCCGGCCCGGCATTTCACGGATGAAAATAGCTACTTGTGCGGATGGTCTTCGGCCATTTCGGAATGGACGTCTTTCTCGGATTCCTCGAAGCCTTTCTTGGAACGTTCCTCGATGGACTGCATGTCCTTTTTCACGTCCTGGACGGGTGTGGCCTTCGCGGGTTTCCTGGCGCCGTCCTTCTTCATGGCTTCGACCGTCTCGGTGAAGCTCGCGGCGTAGGAAGCGAAATCCTGCAGGTTCGACGGAACGATCAGCTTCGTGGCGTTCCCGTCGGCGACTTTCGCCATGGCTTCGAAGGAGCGGATGGCCAGCACTCCCTGGGACGGATTCGCTTCGTTCAGGAGCCTGATGGATTCGGCTTCGGCCTGACGGACCATCAGTTCGCCTTCCGCCTCGGCCTTTTTGACCTTGAGGATCGATTCGGCCTGGGCTTCGGCTTTCTTGATGAGGGACTGCTTTTCGGCTTCGGCGTTGAGGATGGCGGATTCCTTGTTTCCTTCCGCGATCGTGATGGCGGAGGTCTTCTCGCCTTCCGCAATCAGGATTTTCTCGCGCTTCTCGCGCTCGGCGCGCATCTGTTTCTCCATGGCGGCCTGGATGTCGCGCGGAGGCAGGATGTTCTTAACTTCGACGCGGGTGACCTTGATGCCCCACGGGTCGGTCGCCTCGTCGAGGATGTTGCGCATCTTGGCGTTGATGATGTCTCTCGACGTGAGGGTCGCGTCCAGATCGAGGTCGCCTATGATGTTGCGCAGGGTGGTCGCCGTCAGCGATTCGATACCGACGATCGGATCCTCGACTCCGTAGGTATAGAGCTTCGGATCGGTGATGTTGAAGAAGACAATCGTGTCGATCTGCATCGTGACGTTATCTTTGGTGATGACCGGCTGCGGCGGGAAGTCGTAGATCTGCTCCTTCATGGAGACCTTCTTGGCGACCTTGTCGACGAACGGGGCGAGGAAATGGATTCCCGTGCTCCAGGTGGTCAGATACTTCCCGAGCCGTTCGACGACGTATTTGTCCGTCTGACGGACGACGCGGATCCTCGTGACGAGGATCAGGACGATGATGGCGAAAATGAGAACCGCGACGACGATTCCGACGACTGCTCCCGGATTCATAATGATTGGTTTCCTTTCTTTTTTTACTTTCGGATTCGGATTACTTCCCTTCTTCGGATAAATCGAACACTTCCCGCACGATCAGGGTGTTCCCCTGAATCGAGAGGATCTCGATCGTGGATCCGACCGGAATCTCCGCGGACGCGTCGGCGGGTTTCGCCCTCCAGAGCACGCTTCCGACCTTGACTTCCCCGACTTCGAACGGACCGATGGGTTTAACAACTTTCGCCTTCTCCCCGATCAGCGTATCCACGTTCGTCTTCGAATTCTTCCGCGCATACATCCTTCTGGACAGCGGGCGGAGCAGAATCAATGTAAGGGCGCTGACGCCGAGGAAGACGATCGTTTCGCCCCACCACGGGACTCCGGGGATGTACGTGATCGCCAGCGCGGCGAGCGCACCGACGCAGAACCAGATTGAGACCAGGGCGACCGTGGCCAGTTCCGCAATCAGCGCGACGAGAAAGACGCTGAGCCAGACGATCAGCATGATGCTGTTCTCATCCATTTTCCCCTACCTCCTGTTTTAATTCTACTATAAATACCTTGCCGGATTCATCATAAGAGCAGGAATATTTCCTTCCGGACTTCCCGAAATCCAGCCCGAAGGAAGACGACACGGCGTTCATGAAATCCGTCGAGGAAACGCGGACGTAACTCTTCCCGCCGGAGAGGACGAAGACTTCTCCGTCCGGGTGCGCCTTCGACTCATATTCGTCCTGATTCAACAGACGGATCAGGATTTCCTTTTTCTCTTCGTCGATTCCCAGCAGTGCGGCGTATTCGCCCTTAGCGATATCCGCTCCGGGCTTATTCAGCATGATGTTGGTCGGGTACAGGGTCGCGACGATCTTATGGCTTTCCCTCGTGAACCATCTGACCATGGATTCTCCTCCTTTCTATACCACTAATATACATTGGTATTCGAAGAGATTCAAGAGTATTCAAAACAATTCTATTAAAATTCAATCAAGAAAAAAACCCGTCTACTTTTGACGGTAAACGGGTGAAATCCGGATCAGCCGAGAGACCTTGTTCTGTTTTTTTTCGATTCGAGGCGGTCGAGGCGGTCGAGTTCGCGCTTCTTCTTTAACGAAGCTTTGCGTTCCCTCTGGCGCTGCGCCCTGAACGAATTGAGGACGTGGCGGTTTCTGGCGAACTGGCAGTCCTCCTCATCGATGTTCCGGCCGTGAACCTTCAGATAGAGGAGATAGGATACGACTCCTATGAAAGCCAGTCCGGTGAGAACTCCGATGACGATGGATGGTACCATGGTTCGAAAATCAGGCTTCCTGAGCCTGGGCTTCCTGCCTGTTCTTGTAGCCGTTGTAGAAGTAAAGCCCGACAAAGCCGAGAACGAGGACCGGAAGCGTGATGGCTAACGTCCAGACCCATTCGAGGGTGACGTAAGTGACGCAGCCGGCGACATAGGAGACGCCGATCCAGAAGACGAGCGTTCCGATATAGGACTTGCGGTCCGGCAGTTCGCCTTTGGCCGTACCGACCGAGGCGAAGCACGGAATGGTCGTCATGTTGAAGACGGCGAACGCGGTCAGACCCGCGGCGTCGATATGTCCGCCGGTCAGGTTCGAAGCGTTGATGATGTCGCTGAAGCTGCCGGTGAGTTCGCTGCCGTTCTGTTCAAGCGTGTTCGTGACCGAGCTCAGAGCGGAGAACTGTTCGAGGACGGCCGTGACGTTTTCCTTGGCGACGATGCCCTGGAGCGAAGCGACCGCGTACATCCAGCCCATCTGTCCGCCCTGGATGTTTCCGAAGCCCATCGGGGTGAATAACGGAGCCATAATCATGCCAATATGGGCGAGGATCGAATAGGAATCGTCCAGACCTTCCGCGGTCGGAATGAAGACCCAGGTCGGAGTGAACGAAGACAAGAACCAGATGACGACCGTCGAAGCGAAGATGACCGTGAACGCTTTCTTGAGATAATGTTTTCCCTTATCCCAGACATGGATCATCAGCGCGTGCGGCTGCGGAGTATGGTAGGCCGGAAGTTCCATGATGAACGGAGGAACTTTCTCGCGCTGCGTCGTATGGTTCATGACGATGACCGCGATAAGGGCGATCGCGACGCCGACCAGATAGATGAGGAACGTGAACAGGCCGGAATCGAATCCGATGGCCTGAGAGACCGCGGCGGCGATGACGGCCAGGAACTCGGCCTTGGCGCCGCAGGTGAAGAACGGAATGACGCGGATCGTCTTGATTCTTTCCTTATCGGAAGAAAGCGTACGCGTATTGATCATGGCCGGAACGCCGCAGCCGAATCCCATGAACATCGGGATGAACGCGCGTCCGGAGACGCCGAAGCGGCGGAAGATGCGGTCGAGGACGAAGGCGACGCGGGCCATGTACCCGGAGTCTTCGAGGATCGCGAAGAAGAAGAACAGCACCATGATCAGCGGAACGAAGCCGACGCAGGCGGAGATGCCGTTCAGGACTCCGTCGTAGAAGAAACTGATCAGCCATTCGGGGCTGTTCCAGGCTTCGAGCGCCTGCTTGAGTCCGATGCAGATGATGCCCTGGATCCCCGAGTCGTTCCCCGCCCCAATCAGGTTCTGGAAGAAAATGCCGAGGGAATTGATGCCTCCGTCGGAATAGAACAGGCCGGCGAACGGATAGAATTCCTCTCCGTCGACCGTCCAGTGGATGGCCCCGGCGTATCCGTCTCCGAAGTTCACACCCATGTGTCCTAGATAGAAGAGGTCTTCCGAGAACGTGAAGTGGAACACCAGGAAGAGGATGGCAATCATGATCGGAATGGCGGCCCAGCGGTTCGTTAAGACCTTATCGATCTTATCGGACTTGGAGAGCTTCTTGCTCTCCTGCTTCGGTGCGCCGGTGCGGTAGATTGCGACCCGGTCCGTGATGAACTTGTAACGGAGGTCCGCGCTCGCGGCTTCGAAGTCTCCGGCGTTGACGTTCAGCCGTTTGACTTCGTCGTAGGCGAGTCTGTTCTTCTCGGCTTCGATTTCATCCGCTTCCAGAGCCTTCAAGGCGTGGAAGAGCGGATGGGCGACGTTGGCGTCCTGATAGATCTTGACCGCGGAGTCGATGGGCTTCTTCAGCGAAGCGGTGTTCCATAAGGAGACGCCCTTTCTCGGCTTCTTGCTGGCTTCGAGGGCGACTCTCATGAGTTCGTCCAGGTTCTTATAGCGCAGAGCGGAGATCGAGACGACCGGAATTCCGAGCTTTTCGGCGATCTTTTCCGCATCGATCTTCATGCCGGCTTCCGCGACCGCGTCCGACATGTTCAGGGCGAGGACCAGCGGAACGTCCATTTCCAGGAGCTGCGTGGTCATGTAGAGGTTTCTCTCCAGGTTCGTCGCGTCGATGACGTTGATGACGCAGTCCGGTTTTTCCTCGAGGATGAAGTTTCTCGAGATGACTTCCTCCGGGGTATACGGAGATAAGGAATAAATGCCCGGAAGGTCGATGATCTCGGCTTCCCCGACTTCCTTGTTCTTATACATGCCCGACCGTTTTTCAACGGTGACGCCCGGCCAGTTTCCGACGTACGCGGTCGACCCCGTCAGCGAATTGAACAGGGTCGTCTTGCCGCAGTTCGGGTTGCCGGCCAGGGCGAACGTAATCTTTCTTTTCTCTTCGGCCATTATTTTTTCTCCCCGCTTTCTACCGCCTTGCCGACGGACGACAGATCCGTCACTTTGACGATGACGTTCGCCGCCTCGTCCTTGCGGAGCGTGAGTTCGTAGCCTCTGAGCGTCACTTCCAACGGGTCACCGAGCGGCGCCTTCTTCCGTAAGAACACTTCTGCTCCCGGAGTAAGCCCCATGTCGAACAGCCGTCTGCGGATCTTTCCTTCCCCGGCAACCTTGACAATGTTGCCGACCGAGCCGACCGGGACGGTGTCCAGACGGACTTCGCCGCCGACTCTGATTTCCGACTTCTCTTCCATAGACCTTCCTTTCTATAACCCGACAAAAATGTTTCTGGCGATCGCATTGTCCAAAGCCAGGCGGGAATCGCTGACCTGGATAATGACTCCGTTCTTCGTGCTGGAAAGAACGGAAATCTGCCTCTCCGGGACAATCCCGAGAGCTTCAAGGTGTTTGCGAACGTTTTCATCGCCGAGAACCCGTTTCACGTTCAGATTCGCTCCGATTGGAGCAACTAACAGCGGCATCATGAACACCTCCCTGAGTGGTTAGTCGATTTTAACCACAAAGTTATTTTAGCGATGACTAACTAAGAAAATCAAGTATTTTCGGAAGAGGCTCCCGCGAAAAGCCATGCATCCGGAAATCCGCCCTGAGGAAAAGGCGCCTTGATTTCAAACTTTTTTCGCAGAAAAGACAAAAAAGTTCACTTTCGTTTTGCGTTTGCTTATACTAACTCGTGAAGGGAACTTATTCCATGAACAAAATCACAGTCAAAATCGACGGCATGCACTGCCCGGAATGCGAGGCGCACGTGAACAATCTGTTCCGCAAGAACTGCCCGCGCGTCATCAAAGTCAAATCGTCCCATCTGAAGAAACAGAGCGTCATCTTCACCGACGCCTCTCTCGACGAAGAGACCGTCCGCAAAGTCCTCGACGGCTCGGGTTACCGCGTCGAAGACGTCAGCTTCGAAAATGGTCTGAAAGATTCGCTTTCGTACAAGATCGCGCTGAAGTTCCATAAGGAACCGAAGCGCGGTTCATAAAAGGATTCCCCTTTCTAAGGAAAAGGAGCGGCCTAGACCACCGCTCCTTTTCTCGTCGTTCCTTCTTTGCGCTTCAGGATGAAGCGGACGAATTCCGTCACCTCGTCCCACTCGGAGAAGACCGCCATGTAGAACTGCGCGCCCATGTCCCCCTGCAGGACCTTCGGAATCACGCCTTCCATCCGGATCAAATCTCCGTATTTATTCAGAATCTCTTCGCGGGAATGCTCGTAGACGTATTCGTCCCTCGTCGCCGCGTAGACGCAGTATTTGCGTTCCTTCGGGACGATCGGCGTCCGGGTATCGTAAGCGACCATGTCCGCGTAGATCTGGTAGAGGTCGACGTTCGCGGAGAAATTCTCCATGTCCGGGGTGAAGCCGCCGGCCGGGCGCATGTTGACTTCTAGCCCGATCACCTCGCCTTTCTTCCAACGTCCTTTTTTATCGGAGTTCGCAATGAAGAACTCGAGATGGAAATACCGGTTGTGGCAGTTGAAGGCCTTCAGAGTGTTCTTCCCGGCCTCGATCAGTTCGGGCTGGATCTCCTTCTTGACGAAATACCAGGTGTCCTTGTTGTCGTTGACGACGTCCATCATCGAATCCGTCTCGGAATACGAAGCGTAATAGATCGGGGAGCAGGCCGAGTCGGCCACCCCGTCGAACGTCTGGATCGTCCCGTCGACGTACTCCTCCATGATGTAGAGGACATCCTTCTCTTTCTTGTTTTCGAAGAAGTCGGTCAGGTCGTTCTCGTCCTTCAGGCGGTACGTGTGGGTCGCCCCGACCCCGTTGTCCGGCTTAACGACGACCGGATAGTCCACTTCGGAAATGAAGTTTCTGCAGGAATCGATGTCGTCCACGAGATGCCACCGGGCCGTCTTGACCCCGGCGCGCTCGTAATAGATCTTCATGACCGACTTGCGCTTGATGTGCTCGATCTCGTCGTTCCTGATGCCGGTGCAGATGTTGAACTCCGTGCGCAGCTTCGCGTCCATCTCGAGCCAGTACTCGTTGTTCGACTCGAGCCAGTCGATCTTGCCGTACTTGAACGTGAAAAAGGCGACCGCGCGGAAGACTTCCTCGTAGTTGCTTAACGAATTCACCCGGTAATATTCCGTCAGATCCCTCTTGAGTTCGGGACGGAGGGAATCGTAGGAGTCGTCCCCGATGCCGAGGACGTTGACCCCGTCCTTCTTGAGGGCGGAGACGAAGTGGTAATAATTCGTCGGAAACGTCGGACTGATGAAAATGAAATTCAGCATAAGTTCTCGCTTCTTCTATAAATCGTGTTTCTACTTCTTATATCCTATTCTTTCGGTTTCCCCTTTTCAATTCGAACCCTGCTTATCGTTCATAAACGGATTCTTTTCACCCGGATGGTCCCGGGAATAGACCGGTATAACGACCGTCGGAGGAAATTTTTGAAGGATCGCGGAATAGAGGCTCTTCAGTTCCTTCTTCTTCATGCCTTTGAATTCGTTTTTCTCGTAACGCTCCAGCACGGAGAAGACGAATTCCTTCGTGGCCGGATGCATGAACGAGCGCGGGGAGGATAGTCGGAAGAAGGCGAGCGGGAGCGAACGGTCGAACTTCTTCCCGTTATAGACCTTCGAGGCGGCGATCATGTCGCAGCAGGACTCGAGCGCGTAGACGAAAGGCATCGGGGCGAGAAGGATGTCCCCGGTCGTCACGTCGACCCAGTATTCGAAATGGTGGCGGTTCTTCCTCGTGTGGTGGATGAAGGCCTTCGAGTAGCCGAATTCCTCCTTCCGTTCGTTCGCGATCGGGGATTTTGTTCCGGAATAGTTCCGCGCGCTCACGATGAATTCGGAAGGGGAATATTTGGACAGATCGTGCACGAGTCCTCTCCAGAACAAGCCGCAGCGGGTGCAGTAGATCCAGACGAGGAAGCGGTGGCGGTCGACCGTATGCAGATGTTTCAGAAAGTGATATTTCGCC
>CAYUFI010000002.1:36846-37517 GCA_964444175.1 uncultured Clostridiaceae bacterium
CCATACGTTCCCATTATGGCCGAAGAGGAATCACTTTTCAAATGAAGACGCCTCTTCCGGCGGTTCGATTCCCTCTATTTTCGAAATCAAAATGAGGATAAAATATCTCTGATACACGGATTGTCGCACATACATATGGATTACGATCGAATCGTGGAAGAAATCACCCGGATCGGGAAGGAAATGTACATCTGCGGGGCGGAAGTGCACCGCGTGGAAGATACCGTACAGAGGATGCTGCTGAGCTACGGAGCCCAGTCCTGCGACGTTTTCGCCATCACTTCCCAGATCACCGTCTCGGCCCGTTTCGAAAACAGGACCTACACCGTCATGAAGCGCATCGGCAAGACCGACCCGGATTTCACGAAGATTGCCCTTTATAACTCGCTGTCGAGGAGGCTCTGCTCCGAGCATCTTCCAATCGAGGAAGTCGAGAAGGAACACGCGAAGATCCTCGCTTCGGTCACCCTTCCGTGGTACGTCTCACTAACCGCCTACATGCTCTGCTGTTTCTCGTTCGCGGTCTTCTTCGGCGGGGACGCCATCGACGGTCTCTCCTCGGCGGTCTTGGGCATCCTGATGTTCGCCGCGAACCGCTACCTGAAGCCGCACATCAACGAATTCATCTACATCTTCGTCATCACGTTCCTCATCGGATGCCTGGGCATCTT
>CAYUFI010000002.1:37527-53323 GCA_964444175.1 uncultured Clostridiaceae bacterium
GGCTTTGCTCTTCTTGCAGGTCAAGCAAGAATGCATCTTCTTCGTGAGCTTCGGATTCGGGCACAACCTCGACAAAGTCCTGATCGGGACGGTCATGCTCGTCATCCCGGGGATGTTCATTACGAATTCGGCGAGGGACATCTTCCTAGGCGACACGATTTCGGGCATATTGAAGCTCTTCGAGTCCCTGCTCCTCGTCGTCCTGATTTCCTTGGGGTACGTCTTGGCCATCTACCTCTTCCCGTCGGTCATGTATTCGAGCACCGCGAGCACGAACCCGTGGTACGTCACGTACCTGTCCTGTCTTCTGGGTTCTCTTTCCTTCGCGCTGTTATTCAAGGCGAACGTGCGGATGATCATCGCTTCCGCGGTCGGTTCCTGCATCGCCGCCGGCTTCTACGTCCTCTTCTCGTTAAAGTATCCGCTTTCGACCTTCCTATGGAGTTCCCTTTTGGCCCTTTTCGCCGGCATCTACGGGGAAATTCTCGCCCGCTTCGCCAAGACTCCCGCCATCTCGATCCTCTCGATCGTCCTGCTTCCGTTCTATCCGGGCGGTTCGATCTACTACACGTTCACCTATCTCGAGGAACAGCAGAACGAGCTCTTCCTCGCCAACTTTAAGGTCGCCGGGTTCACGATTCTGGGAATCGCGAGCGGGGTCATCGTCTCGACCGTCCTCGTCCATTACGTCGCCGTGTTCGTCCAGAACGTCAAAAAGAACCGCAGCGTCAAAAAATAGCCGGCTTTTTCCGGCTATTTCTCATTCAGGATTTTGTTGAAGGCGAGACGGAGACCGTGGATCTTGATGGTGCCGTAGCGTTTGTACCCGTTCTTTTCGAGGACGCGGTAACATTCCTCCGCTTCGCTTTCCGGAATTCACTCATGATTCGAATCCTTCCTTTCCCCGCGGGCTTTGAGGATTCTCATTGAGAAATCCTCGTTTAAAAAGGCACGGAATTCCCGGTCGGCTTCTCCGTCGAGAGAAGAAATCCTTCCTTTATTTAAAACGAGCGGATCGATGTAGCGCTTCTTGGATAAGACCGGATACGCATCCTCCTCTCCGTGGGGAAGGATTTCGATCCGGCAGAACGAGCGGTACGTCTCCCAGTCTTCCTTCGAACGAGGATCGCTTAAAAGGAGGGAAATGACGTGTTGTTCGTCCGAATAGAGATCCTTTTCCGACAGGATTCCCCTCCCGATTTCTTTTTTAAGAAGCCGCGCGAGATATTCCATGCTGTAGCGGTCCGCGTCGGCCGCGTACACTTTCGAATTCTTCAGGCAGAGCAGAGCGAACTTCTTCGCAATGGTTTCGGACTGAAAAGCCATTTCCGGAAGCCCGTCTTCGTTCGTCCCGACGGTCAGATTTCCGAACATTTCCTTTACTTCTTCGAGCGAAGCGAAACCGTAGTTCAAAAAGTTGTGGAGCGTATATTCGAGCCGGTCGCTCGAAAGGCGGGGAGAATCGTTGTCCGCCAAAGGGTAGCGGTGGTAGTCCGAGACGTCTTCGACACAAAGACCCAGCGCGGAGAGACCGCTTACGATTTCCGGATCGTTCTCGAGAATCCACCCGGTCCTCTCCTCGGTCGCTTCCTGTTTCAGATGGTCGCCTTTCAAAAAATCGATGACGTGCGCGAACGCCGGGGTAGAGATGTCGTGGAACAGGCCGGACAGGACCACTTTCTCAGGGCAGGAGAAATGCTCGAGGATCAAAGCGACCCCCAAGGAATGGACGTAGCGGGAATAGCTCCCCAGATCCTTATAAAACGGGAAGGACGTGTATTCCATCCCGCAGTGCATTCCGCAGCCCCGGATCCTCCGCATCGACGCGGAACATAGAAAAGGCTTGAGATACTCCGGAAACGCGGAGCAGTAGACGGAAAGAATCTCCGAATCGGTTTGTTCCTGCCTGTTCATATACATCCAGTATACGGAGATTTCGAAAGACTTCAATCGGAAAAGGCCCGGAGTCGTGTCCCGGGCCTTTCTGATATTTCCGGTAATTTCCGCTTATTTCGTCTTGAAATCGGAATTTCCGTCCGAGAATCCCATGTTCTTTTCCGGATGCGGATATTTCGTGCAGTAGGTCGCCGGAGACGGGAAGCCGACCCGTCCGACCGCCTTGGTCGGAACGTAGATGCGCGAATGGCGGAACGCTTCGGGGATTCCTTCTTTCCGTAAGGAAGTCGTTCCGGAGATTGAAGGTTTCTTTGCGCAGAAGTCGGTCACTTCGTGGAGCAGCATGGCCCCGCGGGTCAAAGAAGTCGTGACGTCCTGGATTTTTGCTTCCTTCAGATTGTCCCGAATCGCCATCAGGGTTCCCAAGGCGAGGATGAATCCCGGGATATAGTCGAGCGGGACGCCGTTCAGATTCACCGGATGTTCCTTGGTTCCGTTCCGTACCGACAGACCTGTGATGTCTTCGGCTAACGGCGCCCACCCCGGACGGGTCTTCCAGACCGAATCCGAGAAACACATCAGGTTCGAATAGATGACGTTCGGGTTGATCTTCCGGATTTCCGCCAAAGACAGGCCGAACTTGTCGAAGCAGCCGTTCTGATACGAGTAGGTGATGACCTGCGCTTCCTTGATCAGTTCCTTCATCCTCCGTAAATCCGCGGGTTTGTTCAGGTCGAGCTGAATGGAATCCTTCCCAGCCCAGCCGTCGAGTTCGAGCATGGCCTGTTCCTGTTCGAGGTAACTGCCTCTGCGCACCATCAGTACATCCGCGCCGTATTCGGCCAGGATCCTCGAGCACGCCGGTCCGGCGATGATGTGGGTCAGATCGAGTACCTTCACGCCGGTAAGAGGACCTCTGGAAAGGTCCTTCCCGAAATCGAGGCGGTTTTTCTTCGTTTCGTTGAAGCGGATCAGAGGCATGGCTTTAACGGCCTTCCCGACCTCGGTTGCCTCGAATTCGTCGCGGGAACGTAAGACGCACGCGCAGGCTCCGCAGTTAAAAGCGCGTTCCTCGAGCTCCTGAGCGTCCAGCTTGGCCACGACGCCGGAAAGATACTTCCGGTCATTCTTTGTCGATAAAAGCGTGAATTTCTCGCTCGGTTTCTTCAGCTTCAGCTCGTCGACGAGCTTCCTCTGCTGCGACTGGTAATAGACGTGGAAAGAAATGTAGCGTCCGTCGGCGGTCTTGTATTTATAGAACGAACCGTTCAGGGCGTTATCGACCCGGATGGCCGACTTCAAGCGGGACTTCTTGAATTTTCTGTTCCCCGTGTAGTTCGCCATGTAGAGGCGGATTGCCTGCATACCGCTATAGGCGATGTCCGTATAGATTTTCTGTCCTGAGAGGTCGTCCCCGCGGAGACTCCCGATCTCGCAAGCGACTTCGGCGCAGAGAGAAAGGACCGCGGCGATGACCGGTGTCTGCAGGATTTTCTCCGGGGAGAACAGTTTTTCGACCGCGGCTTTCCTTAACTTCGCCAGAACGAAGGCAATGACGTTCGGGAACGGATTTTCCTTAAGATAGTTCTTCTTCAGTTCCTTCTCGGTCGAAGGGTCGGCGATAAAGGTCAGCGGAACGGGCGTATCGATCTTCAATAACCCGCTCAGATAATCGTAGACCCGCTGCGCGTCTTCGGCTTTCCGCAAAAGGATTTCTTCGGTGGTCGGCATATCTATTTTTCCCCTTCCTAGATTTTCATCGCGACTTCGTAGGCGCGCCAGATGACGCTCCTTAAGTTCCCGACGGCGCGGCAGTCTCCAACCAGATACGTATTTCGCTTTTCTTCGGCGATGGGAGAAGGGATGTATCCAGCCGAGGAAATGACCGAATCGCACGGGATTTCAAATAACTTTCCGTCCTTATCCGCGCAGAGGACTTTTCCGTCGCGCACTTCTTTTAAGGACGCGCCGAGATAGACCAGAACTTTCTTCCAGGCGAACCATTCGCGGAGATAGGAGGAATTCGCGAGGCATACGCCTTTCTGGGCGATCAGATCGTTCTTCATCTCGACAATCGAGACATCGTGTCCGTGCAAAGCCAGGTCGTAGGCGATTTCGCAGCCGGTCAGCCCGCCTCCAACGATTACGACTCTCTTCCCGACTTCCTTCTTTCCGGTCAGGTAGTCGCACGCCTCGATCATCTTCTCGTGGCCCGGAACCCGGCGCAGAACGCGCGGGACCGCTCCGGTCGCGACGATGACCGGCATTCCCTTGAACGCGTTCAGATCCCTGATTTCGGTACCGAGATGGATTTCGATCTTCAGTCTCTTCATCTCGTTTTCGTACCAGGCGAGCAGCTTCCTGAGCGAGCCCTTGTAGGATTCGGAAGACGCCGCGACGAATACGCCGCCGAGACGGTCGCTCTTCTCGTAGATCACCGGCTCGTGCCCGCGCAGCTTCAGATCACGCGCGGCTTCCATGCCGCCGATGCCTCCACCGACGATGATGACTTTCTTCGGCTTCTTAACCGGATCGAGATGGTGTTTCTTCCACTGCATCATTTCCGCGTTCACGGCGCAGCGGGACAGGTGCAAAGAATCCGAGAGGTCCTGATCGTTCGGTACGCCCTTGTAGTGGCACATGTTGAAACACCCGTTATGGCACTGGATGCACGGACGGATGAGCTCGTCCTCTCCGTTCAGATATTTCGTGAACCATTCCGGATCGGCCAGGAACGGGCGGGCGAACCCGACCCCGTCGAGCTTACCTTCCTTCACCGCTTCCGCTCCGGCCTCGGGGGTCATCCTTCCGGCGCAGACCACCGGCAGAGACGTGAACCCCTTGATGTGCTCGACGTATTCGAGGTTGCAGTTTTCCGGCATGTACACCGGCGGATGAGCCCAGTACCAGGCGTCGTAGGTCCCGTTGTCGCAGTTGAGCATGTCGTAGCCGGCTTTTTCGAGGTATTTCACCGCGATTTCGGATTCCTTCATGTCCCTGCCGGTTTCTTCGTATTCCTCTCCGGGCAAGGCGCCTTCGCGGAACCCCTTGGTCTTCGAGACAACCGAGTAGCGCAGAGAGACCGGGAAATCCTTCCCGCACGCCTTCTTGATCGCCTTGACGATCTCTCCGGCGAAACGGTAACGGTTCTCGAGGCTTCCGCCGTATTCGTCGGTCCTCTTATTGACGTATTTCAGAGTGAACTGGTCCAGCAGATACCCTTCGTGCACCGCGTGCACCTCGACTCCGTCCACGCCGGCATCCTTCAAGAGCTTCGCGGACTTCGCGAATGCGTCGATGAAGCGCTGAATCTCCTTCTTGGTCATTTCCCTAGAAGGGACTTTGTCCGACCAGCGGTTCGGGCTCGGCGAAGGAGCGGCCGTGATCTTGTCGAGATTCATGAACGGCTTGGAGACCGTCCTTAAAAACGGATTCGTGTAGAGTTTCTCCATCATTTCCGAAATGGTGAACGAGCGCCCGAAGCCGGCCGTGAGCTGCACGAAGAGCTTGGCTCCGGTCTTATGGAACTCGGGCATCCACTTGGCCAGCCGTCGGTACATCCGCTTGTTCTTATAAAGCCACTGCCCGAACATCGGGTTGTAGACCGGCTGGCAGCCCGGCAGGACGAGTCCGCAGTTGTTCCGCGCGACTTCCAGTATGAAGCGGGCGCCGTCCTTATCGAAATGGTTCTTCTCCATCCAGCCGAAAAGATCGGTCCCGCCCATCGATGTCAGGACGATGCGGTTCTTGATGGTCACATTCCCAATCTTCCACGGCGTCAGCAGGATCTTCTTTTGTTCTTCCTTACTTAACATAGATTTCCCCTTCCTATCCTTTAGTAAAAATATAACATATCCTTAAAAATCAAAGATTGTCTTATCTTTTCGTGCGTAAACAACAAATCGGAAAGAGAGCGTTCCATTCGACAAAACGGACTTTGTTTTTTAAAATGAAGTTACAGAAAGAAAGGAAGAATCCGCCATGATCAAAGTTTACGGAATGCCGTCCTGCCCGTACTGCGCGTACGTGGAAAAACAGATCGAAGGGAACAAGAACTTCGTCTATCTCGATATCGGAAGCGACGTCCACCTGCTTCACGATTTCCTGCTTTTAAGGGATCACAATCCGGCCTTCGAGCCGTATAAGAAGGAAGGGGACGTCTGCATCCCCTGCTTCGTCCTCGAGGACGGGAAAGTCACCCTGCATCCGAGAGATGTCGGTCTGCACTCCTACACCGAGGTCCTGAAGGCCAAGAAGGCCTGCCGCATCGACGGGAAAGGCTGCTGATTCTTTTTAGAACCGCGTTTCCCGCCCAAAGGAAAAGTCCGTCTCGAATCCGATATTCCGTTAAAAGAGGGGATTTCTAACGGAACAAACGGATGGACGGACTTTTGTTATGAAACAATCCCTTGCAGGATTATTTCCGGTTTCTGCGTTCCTGAATCAGGCGTAAGAAGAACTCGACGGTCGCAGGGTCGCATTGGTCGAAAAACGAGGAAGTCTTCTCGTCCATGGCCGCGATCTTAGCCATATCTTCTCCGCTCAGTTCGAAATCGAAGATGGACAGGTTCTGGACCATGCCTTCCTCGTGGACGCTCTTAACGAGAGTGGCGATGCCGCGCTAGTAATCCCTTCGTAAAATGACCTGGGAAGGGGATTTGCCGACCTTCTTCCCGATTTCGGCAAGAACCGAATCCGTGAAGAGGCCTTTTCTTCCTTCTCCGAAGTGGGCCTACGCCTCGGTGAGGATGCCGTATTTCGCGTCCCACTCGGCCGTCTCGACCTGCTAATCGAACGGATGGACCTCGACCTAGTTCACCTTCTTACGAACCGAAGAGAAGAGGCAGAAGTCGACCACGCCCTCCGCGCGGAAGTTGCTGATGCCGATGGCTCTCGCCTTTCTTTCCTTATAGAGGCGTTCGACCGCACGGTAAGCCCCGTAGTAGTCGCTAAACGGCTAATGGAGCAGAAGCAATCGGCGTAGTCCGTACATAGCTTCCTTAAGGATTCCAAAGCGGATTCGTACGCTTTTTCCTCTCCGTAATGGTCGATCCAGATCTTGGTCGTGAGGAAGATGTCCTTTCTTTCGATTCCGCTCTTTTCATTCGCTTCCCCGACCTGTTCCTCTTTGAAATACGACTGGGCCGTGTCGAGGCTCCTATATCCGCTCTTTCAAGCGTTTAAGACCGCCTGGACGGTCTGTTCCTTTTGAATCTGATAGACGCAGAAGCCGGTGGCCGGCATCCTTGCTCCGTTAGCCAATTGGAAGTATTCCATACATGGATTTCCTTTGTTCTTACGGCTTCATTCTAGGGAAAACCAAAAGGATACAGAATAACCTTTTGGTTACATCCGAATCAGAAACAGAATGGTTTCTTATGATCCTATTCCACGAGAAAAAAAGAATACGTTCCATCTGATCTTTCAAAAAAACTATGGGAGCAGAAGGCTCTTCTGGTTCGCGGCGATGATGATATCGCCTTCCTCGACTTTCCCGAACAAGAGAGGGGATTCCCGGTCGTGCTTCAGAAAATTTTTCCTCGCCAAAGCGGAATTCTGGTTGGCGTAGCAGTAATGGCAGCCGTTCGGGCAGGTATCGTACGCCCCGATGTCGCGCGTGGCGACGCAGTGGCAGCCTTTCCTCGTCCCTTCCGGTTTGTGTTTCCGGAAAGCGATCCCGTTCGCCTTCCCGAGGACGTCGAGAGCGATGCATCCGCTCGGGCGGATTCCGAAACGCGAGAAGTCCTCGTCCGTCCCGCAGGTCTGGATTGGGATCCCGTGAACGTTAGCAATCCTCCCCAGGGAATAGGCGAGTTCGAGCTTCTCTTCGTTCGACATCATGCGCAGTTCGGGAAGGTTCGTCTCGAGCTTCCTATAGATTTCCACAAAGCTGAAGATGCAGCGGTCCACGTGTCTAGTTAAGGCGTCGCAGAGATACGCGAAAGTCTTTCGATGCGTCTGTACCGTATAGCGGTCCGTCAGCAGGACCGGGTCGTACCGCCAGGCGATGCGGTTCTTCCCGACGATCTTCTCCAGTTCGAGCAAAGTCTTCACGCTGTCCTCGATGTGCGGGACGTTCGGTTCGATGTCCCGTCCGTACGCGGTGATCGTATAGAAGAAATACGTCGGGTATTTCGCCGTGATTTCGGATAAGTAAGGAAGGATCGGCTTATAGTTTTTCGAGCAGAAGACGAGCGCGTCGACTTTGTCCGGAGAGAGGTCGTAGCGGAGGATCTTCTGCGGGAAAAGCGGGTTACGCGAAAGGACGTACCCCTCTTTGAACCGGTTCAGCAGCCAGGGGGTGTAGTAGTTGACGATGTCGGTGCGTCCGCTGATGTTGAGGATCATAAGGAATGACAAAATTCTCCCAGCCTTATTCTAACGCGGACAGCGAAGGGATACCCGGACGGAGCACGGAATCAGTGTTCCTTCCTGCAATACGGGCAGAGCAGCTCCCCGTTCTCTCCGACCGGAGTGATGTTGCGGAACCGGTACAGCGCTTCGAGGGAGCGTTTCTTTTCGTACGGATCGTCCCCGGAATACATCGAAAGCCGGTAATGCCGGATCGCGGTCTCGTAATATTCCTTTCCCGTCTCGGGGCAGGTCTTCTTCTTGATTGTTTCCCGGCAGGAAGGGCAGGAATATTCCCCGCTCCTCTTATCGAACCTCATCTCTTCCCCGCAGAACGGGCAGGAGGCAAACGAATCCGCAGCGTTCACGATTCCGCTTAAAAAGACCTGCTGCAGCCTCCGGAACGATTCGATGTCGTCCGAAGAAAGGAAGAGCACGCCATCTTTTTCGTACGGCCCGACCGGAAGGACGCGCCGGGCGGAAGGATCCTTTGCCCCTTTTTCGTTCAAAACGAGCAGAATCCCGTACGTCCTGTCTTTCGAAAAGTTCAGCAGAAGGTTTCCGTCTTCCTTCTCTTCGACGGAAAGAGCCGTCCCGCGGAAATCGAATGCGAGGTGCAGGTTCTTCAGACAGATCTTCTGTTCCGGATCCGCCGTAAATCCGTAATTGAGGAGGGAAAAGATCAGAAGGGCCTTTACGAAAGCGGGGTAGCCTTCTTTCTCGTCTTCTTCGCTCCGCGTGTAGACCGTGCGGTTCTTCTTCACCGAGAACAGGTTCCTGTAGGCGGCGTAGACCCGGTGGTAGTCCTTCTGCATCCCCAGGATGTTCGTCTTATGGAGAGGAAGCTTCTTATGTACCTTATGGCAGTAGCGGTAGACAGGCCTATTCAGATAGAGCGAGATGGAATCCTCGACCGCCTTCAGTTCGTCCTGGGCGGCTATAGCGTTATCGGCGAAATCTTTGAAGTTGTTGAGATATCCGCCCTGCAGCTTCTCCAGCCCCTTGTAGTAATTCGGATGGTTGTCCCGGTCGAGCAGGTTGACGTTGAACGAATGGGACGAATAGAGGAGGTTCCTCAAGTTCTGTTTCCTCTTGCGGATATAGGAAAGGACCTGGTCGACGAACGAGACCACGACGAGGTTCTCGTAAAAGACGTAGTTGTCCTTGTAGGTCTTCGAAAGGAGCTGGCGCGGAGTCAGTTCCCCGTTCTCGATCTTGACCCAGAGTTGTGGGTGGGAAGCGAGGTGCGCTACGCTTTTCGAATCGATGCGGCCCGCCGCCTCGACCGGGACGATCTTGTCTTCCTCAGCCAGTTCGATGATCGGTTTCCGGAAAATCCTTTTGACGGAAGGAAGGACCTTCTTCACCGCGGAGAGCATCGCTTGTAGGGAGGCGAAATCGAAGTCTTCCCCCGTGGAGAAAAGCCCGATTTCCCCGGAAAGGGAACCGTAGAATTCATCCTCTGTCAGTTCGGGATGTTCTTCGGCGAACGATTCGAACAGGGAGTAGCGCCCCATTACTGGTCCTCGCTTAAGTGGGCGATGAAGTCGGCGCACTGCTTCAGTCCGAGACGGGCGAATTCCTCGCTGAGTTCTTCCTTGTTCTCGACGGTCTTGTATTCGAGCTTATGGACGACCTTGCTTAAGAAGATGGTCTCGAGGGCTTCGTGCTCGCGCTCCTTGCCTTCCTTGAAGCAGGCGCAGTAGATCTTGACGAAATCCTCCATCTGGTTGGCGATACGGTTGCCGTAGCTGATGTTGTACGGGGCGAGCAGCGCTTCGGCTTTGGAAAGATACGGAACATCGGTCAATGAGAAGTCCGAAGACGCCTTGGCGCCGTCGAAAAGCTTCTGCAGCTCCGCGTAGGAGAGGTAGCGCGGGGAAAGAGGTCCCTTGTCCGGAACGGCCTTCGGGGCGCGCTTATCGAAGTTCAGGGTGTTCGCGCGGTCGTAGACCTTGTCGGAGATTTCAAAGGTGGATTCGTCGCGGTTCGCCGTTCCGATGAACCAGATGTTCGGGGTGATGCGGATGGTATGGCCTTTTTCGAGCCCGAGGAACGGGGTTGGTTTGCCGTCCTTCTGATAGAAGAGAGGGACGTTCACGACGCGGAAGGTCCTCTTGTCCGGCTCGTTCTCCATCAGGGAGAGGAAGTCGGAGAAATAGTACTCGATGCGGCTCAGGTTCATTTCGTCGAGGACAATCAAAGACAGGTCGTCCCTGGCCAACGTCGAGGCGTAGAGGGCCTGGACGAACTTCTTCGGAGTGAAGAGCTTGGTGAACTCGTTGTAGTAACCGATGAGCTCGTTCTTGTCCTTCCAGCTCGATTCGACTTCGACGATGCGGCAGTCGCCCATAATCGCTTCGCAGAAGATTTTCGGAAGCGAGGTCTTGCCGGTACCCGACATTCCCTGGAGGATGGTGAGCTTGCTGTCCCCTAGACCAGCGAGGAAGGAAGCAATCATCTCGCGGTTATACGTCAGGTGCAGGCGCGAGTTCTTGGCGTAGTCGATGACGAAGTCGGTCAGAGAAACCAACGTCGGGTTTTCGAAGGCGGCGCTTTCCTTTGCCTTGTGCGCTTCGATCCGGGCCGGTTCGTCGAGATCGATTTCTAAGAAGGCCGGGCACGGGTCGATTTCGCCGGTGTTGCCGCCGTTGGTCAAAGGGGACTCCCCTTTGTTCGGCAGCGTCTTCTCGGCATCGGCTAGCCCTTCGGCGGACTTGATGTTGACGTTGACGCTTTCTTCCTGGATGTGCTTGGTGAACGGCTTGGCGATGGCAAGGACGAGCATCAGGGCCGTGGCGCCGAAGAAGTACGGTGCGGTCAGAGTCGTCGAGACGATCTCGCCGGTGTAATCCTCGATGTTGGAGATGGTGTAGCCCATATAATTGAGGAACTTGACAATCATCTCCTCGTTGATCTTCTCAGCAATCTGGTAATAGAAGCCGAAGAGGAAGAGGGCGAAGATGAAGAGGTACGTGACGATGATGCCGACGGAAGCAACGCGGTAATACGAGCGGCTCTTCCGGAAGAAGGTGGCCAGCTCGAAGACGAGGAACAGCGAGACGACGATGATGCAGACGAAAATCAGGAAAGCGAGGACCTGATAACCGTCGCCCATCTCCTGGTAATGTTCGAGGACGTCGAGACCGTTGACGTAGGTCGTAAAGGTGCCGCCCGAATTAGGCGAAACTTCGATGCGGAGGATGTCGGTCAGCGCCGAGACCATGGCCAGGACGGATTCGACGAGCGAGATGATCAGGACCGTGACGCGGGAAGAGAAGCGGAATTCCTTTCCTTCGTCGTCGCCGGAAGGAAGGGAACGCGCGGAAAAGACGCTCTCGAGAACGACGAACAGGGCGCAGCAGAGGAACGGGACGGCGTTGGCCGTATAGACGGATTTCGCGCTTCCCGTATAGACGAATTTCGCGAGGATGACGCCGTACATGTAGAAGACGAGCGTGGCGGCCAGCCCGGCATACAGGAGATTCTTATTCTTGCGGATGAATTTCTTCGGCGCCGGGAACATGTTCGCGAGGTTCTTCGAGAAGCCGAGAACCATGAAGAGGGCGACTAGGAGCAGCACGACGAACGAGATGACGATCAGAATGTCCGAGCAGGACGGGGACAGAGCGTCGCCGATACGGTAGAGGACCGTTTCGCCCATGTTGTCCTCGACTCCGAAAAGCGGGAGGAAGAAACAGGACACGACGGCGGCGAAGGTCAGGACGGCCGTGACGATTTCGGACACGCGGACGAACGTCGGGTGCTCCTTGAGCTGGTTTTCCGGCTTGTTCTCCGGATGTTCGCGGCTTTCCCTGGTCTGCAGAATCGAGGCGTAGATCAAGGCCGCAAGAGCAACGGCGGCCGCTCCGGCGGAGTGCCCTCCGGTCAGGGCGAGTCCTCTCGGGAAGGAGAACGCCGCGCCTAAAAACGAACCGGCAATCCCGACGACCAGCAGAGGGATGCGCGCCCCTTTCTTTTTAAAAAGTTCGAGAACAATCTCAGCCAGCGAAGCGAGGAAGAGGACAATCTCGCAGATCCCGATTTCAAGGAGCGGAACGAAATCGACAGCATCCCCTTTCAGATACGAAGAGAAGATGGCGAAGATGGAAGTGTCACCGCCCAAGAACACGGAAGCGGCGGCCAGGGCGGCTAAGACCAGTCCGGCGCCGGCAAAAATAAAACGGGACGGAGAAGCTTTGGGCGAAGTCCCCAAGTTCTCGGTTCCGTCGAAGCTACTTAAATCCTCATCTTTTGATTCCATAAAAACACCTGTTCCCCTCTCTTGTCCCAACAAGGCTGTGAATTTCCCGGATACCGTCAAGTTTTTTCAAAGAAAGACCTGAACCGGATACATAAAGTATATCATTATAAAAGTAAGGAACGTCGTAAAAAATGAGCGGATCCACCGCAATTTGATATAGAGACGGGCATGAAAAAAAGGTAGAAGTCGCGAAAAAAACGAATTCTCCGGCCGGATTCCGGTAAATACCGAACGTTTCTTCGGACCGTCCCTTGTTCTATTTCACATCAATTGAAATAGAACATTATTGTCTTATATTCCTAAAACATGTTCTTAAGAAACAACCGTAAAAAGCTCTTTTATTCGTTCTTTTCCTTAATCAAATCAATTGGTTGCTTAGTCAATAATTTAAGGAGTGGAAGCAAAGTTGAAACCAAAGAAACAAAAAGCACAATTAACAAAAGCAAACCGAAAACAAATAAATCGTAAATAAAGTATGTGCAAAAGAACATATGATTCAGATACGCACATACCCCAATAATCACCCCTGAAGCAAGGACCAAACTGAATAAAGATAACAACAATGATTCAAAAAGGCATATATAAGCAAGATCTTTTTTTCTGGCACCTAGGGAAACCAAAACAGACAGTGTCTTTTTCTTCTCATTGAAGCCAGTACTGATAAGGAAGGAAACCATAAGCAAATTCAGAACAAGAAAGATTCCGGTAGCTACCAATGCGAGAATATGCGAGACACTGTATGTTTGATAATAGAGTGTATCTACAACATTTGATACAGGGGAAGCAAGTTGTACCTGATGTCGAATAACGCTTCCTTCACTACGACCGGGTTCATCATAAGTGAGTTTTTGTGCTAGTTCAATTACTTCGTTAGAATCTTTCGAAAGTTTATAGTAGACATCTGGCTTTGTAGGGAATACAGTTTTCTGTGCTTTTGCTGCTGCGGAAACAGAACCTTTTGGCATGATAAGGTAATTATTGATATAGGTTCCGTAGAGATAAAGGTCGTTTTCGCGTTTTTTTCTTGCATCATAAAGATCAATGGAGGAATGATTACTCATCAAGTCTATACTTTCTTCAGTTTCATAGACCGCTGTAACCCTGTATCCGTCAAGTTCACTTCCGATGAGATCATCGATTCCTTTTAATTGAACGGCATTCCCATGCTTGTCCTTATAGCCATACTCTAGATACATATTTGCCTTAAAGGAGGTCAGTGCAATTTCGCCATATTGAGCCGGGAAATGACATTTCGCTTGGTCCTGGATTCTATTATCAAGAGTAAAACCAGTGTAATTAAGGTCACTTTCAGCTACTTCAATGATACCGTTGAATATACCTTTGTAATTCTTAGAGTAAGGTGTTTCTACAATCATTCCCGAAGGATGTTCCTCGAAAACAACAGTTTTCCAATAATCAAAAACTGGTTTTTCCACTCTTGATAGGTTCAATCCGTCATAGACATAAATCAATTCCTTTTGCCCAGTATAGGATCGAATGATGTCTTTTTGATAGTCAGTAAATCCCGAATTAAATCTTACATCATTATATCCCTCGACGGTATACCAGCTGTCATCTTTAATAATGACATCAGTGACACCATTCTCGTTCATCGTTTTCAACAATGTCTTATTCCTATCAGCAGTGAGTGTAGTAAGAGAAAATCCAAGTAGAGAGAATGAAATGAGAGAAATGATGGCAGACATGAATAATCTGATTTTTTTGGCACATAGGAAATTCCAGGCAAAACGAATACAACTGCCAAAGGAAAGATGACTACTCTTAGAAAGTGTAAAATTATCCTCCTTGTACTCTTCGGTGGCTAAATCTGATTTCACAATTTTCCCGTTTTCCATTTTTATGATTCCGTCATTGTATTTT
Source organism: uncultured Clostridiaceae bacterium (assembly GCA_964444175.1). GTDB lineage: Bacteria > Bacillota_I > Bacilli_A > RFN20 > CAG-288 > Scatoplasma. The sequence goes on from CAYUFI010000002.1 coordinate 51,920, forward strand.
TCAATCAGCTCCGAATCATGGCTTGTCACCAGAACAAGAATACCACGAGAAACTTTTTTTAAAATGGAATAGATTTCGTTTTCTGATTCAGAATCAAGAGAGGAAGAGGGTTCATCGGCAATCAAAATCCTAACTTTTTTGACTAAAGCACGAACAATGCAAACTTTTTGCTTTTCACCACCAGAGAGTGAGGATATTTTTTTTATAAGAAACCCATCGACATCTGTGATATTCACCTGCAGAAGTTTTTCTTTAATTTCATCGATGTCAGGCTTTTGATTTTGTAACTGATATGATAAGGAAATGTTCTCTAAGACAGTCATCCTTTCGATAAGATTGTTGTCCTGAAAGATGAATGAAACGAATTCGTTTCTATATTCCTCAAGAAAAGACTTCCTTTGATCGTATAAGGATTTTTCATAGACATAGATTTTTCCTTCAGTCGGGCGATTCAAACCGCCGATGACGGAGAGCAGTGTCGTCTTGCCACTTCCGTTTTTTCCAGAAAGAAAAAACATGCCATGATTAGGGAATTCAAGACTGATGTTATTGAGTATGCTGGTTTTATTTGATTTTCCAACTTTTTTGCATACATCTACTAATCTTAGAAATCTAGAGTATTGCATTTCTCACCATCATCTTTCTATTCGTTGCATTAAGACCATCAGCATAAGTTACATAGTTTTTATTGTTGGATTCCCACCCGCAGACAACAGAAGTAGCAAACCAATTTTCATTAATTGTTACATCTTTGTAACTGTGTTCACCAATTTCTACCGAGACCAAATTGTGTAAATTTTTCCAATTCGTGCAATCGTCAAAATTACACATTTTTTCGTTATATTTCACAGTTTTAGGGAAACTATTGATATTGGTCAATCTAATATTCCATTTGAATCCGGATTTACCAATAATAGACATTAGGACAAAAGGACTGTTCAATCCGATTTCATAGGTATAATCTGAAGCATAAAGACTATAAGGAAGTGGTCCTCCAGTATTTCCTTCCTCCCCGTGACCCATACCATTAATCGTGCAAATATCGATACCAGCGTAATAATATGCAGCCCAAACCAATTCCGAACAATACCACTCAGAAGAATTGATATCTGAATTACTTCTTAAAATATCAAGTGAATATGGTTTTCCTAACTGTTTTTCCATAAAGTAAACAGCATTATTCACAAAGTACTGATTATCTAAAACCCTTAGGATCTTAACTCCATATCTCGTGATTCTTTCATCATCCAGATATCCATGCTGAACACTTATATGACGTAATACTAATAGCCCGGTGGCCAGTCGATATAGTCTAAACCAATTTGCAAATTGTACAATATTTGCTGCATCTTCTGGATAGAATGTTTGACACATTTTTTTTAGGTTGTTCCATCTCTTCATAAT
>CAYUFI010000002.1:53333-53946 GCA_964444175.1 uncultured Clostridiaceae bacterium
CTTCACTTGGCTTTGATAAATCAGTAATCATAGCAGTATGGCCAGCGTTCCAGAATTTTGTCTTTGTCTCATAAATGATGTCACCTACAAGAAGGTTTGAGTAAAGGTTTTTCTCTTTATATTTAGGCTCAGCTTTAAATACCTCAATAGGTGTGATTTCATAATTATAGCAATCTAAAATATAAGAAGCTGTTTCCGAAGAAGATGAGGACTTAGCAATTCTTGCTTTAGGTTTGTTGAAGTAATATCCCTGATAGTTATCTGTATCAACGTATTTCCATCCCTCAGTATAACTTTGGATATCAAGACTACCGCTGTAGTATGTGTCACTAAATTCCTGAAAACTAACAAAACTACTGCCAAGTGATGATTTGTAATTCAATGCATCCGAATAATAATCAAATAAAACATCTTCATATGATAAAACAGTTTCCTGTTCACTTGTTTTTTTTACTTCAAAATCCACAACTGTTTGTTCTACTTCAGGAATCACTTGTTCAGTCACATTTCGATTTCCAGTAAGAATAGTACCGACTATAGCCAAAATAGAAAACAACTTCATTAGTGGTTTCTCCTTTTATTTACGAATAATATATATATATATATATAAAGT
>CAYUFI010000003.1:0-9251 GCA_964444175.1 uncultured Clostridiaceae bacterium
CCAGACCTGCGGCGTCAAGTTCCACGACGAGGCGGCCGGATACACGGAGATCTACGAGCCGATTGGCGTCGTGGCGGCCATCGTTCCGACGACGAACCCGACTTCGACGGCGATTTTCAAGTCGCTGATCTGCCTCAAGACCAGGAACGGCGTCATCTTCTCCCCCCATCCGCGCGCGAAAAAGTGCACGATTGACGCGGCCAGAGTCGTCTACGAGGCGGCGGTCGCGGCCGGCGCCCCGAAAGACATCATCGGATGGATCACGGATCCTTCGATCGCTCTTTCGCAGCTTTTGATGAAGTCCTGTGACTGCATTCTGGCAACCGGCGGCCCTGGCATGGTCACCGCGGCCTACTCCTCGGGAAAACCGGCCATCGGCGTCGGCCCGGGCAACACCCCGGCGGTCGTCGATTCCTCGGCGGACCTCAAGGTCGCTGCGGCCTCGATCATCCACTCGAAGTCGTTCGATAACGGCATGATCTGCGCTTCCGAGCAGTCCGTCATCGTTCTCAAAGACGTATACGACGATTTCAAGAAGGAGATGGAACGCTACGGGGCGTACTTCCTGAACGACGAAGAAAAGGACAAAGTCCGCCACACGGTCATCATCAACGGCTCGGTCAACGCTAAGATCGTCGGCCAGAAGGCTACGACCATCGCCAAGATGAGCGGCGTAGAAGGCGTTCCGGAAGACCGCAAGGTCCTCGTCGGGGAAGTCGAGGACACGAACTTCCGCGAGGAGTTCGCCCACGAGAAACTCTCCCCGGTGCTCGCCATGTACAAGGCCGACACCTTCGAAGACGCTATCGACAAGGCCGAAGACCTGATCCGTCAGGGCGGCTACGGCCATACTTCCTCCCTCTACGTCGACGCGCAGAACGAACGCGCGAAGATCGACGAATTCGCCAACCGCATGAAGACCTGCAGAATCCTGGTCAACACGCCTTCTTCCCAGGGCGGCATCGGAGACATCTACAACTTTGAACTGACCCCGTCTCTGACCCTCGGCTGCGGAAGCTGGGGCGGGAACTCGGTTTCCGACAATGTCGGTCTGAAGCAGTTGCTGAACGTCAAGCACGTTGCTGAAAGGAGAGAGAATATGCTGTGGCTCAGAACGCCGAGTAAGATTTACTTTAAGCGCGGCTGCCTTAAGACCGCTTTGCGCGAACTGAAGGACGTCTATCACAAGAAAGCCGTCTATCTGGTTACCGATTCGTTCTTATATTCTTCCGGCTTCACGGCCAACATCACCGATGCCCTCGACGAGATGGGCATCCGTTACGAAGTCTTCTCCGACGTCGCGCCGGATCCGACCCTCGCCTGCGCCGAGGAAGGCGCCAAGCGCATGGAGAAGTTCAAGCCGGACTGCATCATCGCCCTCGGCGGCGGTTCCCCGATGGACGCCGCGAAGATTATGTGGGTCATGTACGAGCATCCGGAAGTCGATTTCTCCGACATGGCCATGGATTTCATGGATATCCGCAAGCGTGTTTACCGCTTCCCGGACATGGGACAGAAGGCGATGTTAATTGCCATCCCGACCACGGCCGGCACCGGCTCGGAAGCGACGCCGTTCGCCATCATCACCGATCAGCGCACCGGCACGAAGTATCCGGTCACCGATTACGCCTTGCTTCCGAACATCGCCATCGTCGATCCGGACCTGATGATGAACTGCCCTCCGGGCCTGACGAGAGCCTCGGGCGTCGACGTCATGGTCCACGACCTCGAAGCCCTGGTCTCGACGATGTCCTCCAACTACAGCGACGCCTACGCGCTCCAGTCTTTGAAGCTCGTCTTCCAGTATCTTCCGAGAGCCTATCACCTCGGCAGCAAGGATCCGGAAGCTCGCGAGGAAATGGCCTACGCGGCGGATCTCGCGGGCATCGCCTTCGGTAACGCGTTCCTCGGCCTCGTCCACTCGATGGGGCATAAGCTCGGCGCGTACCACCACCTGCCGCACGGCATCAGCGTCTGCATGCTTCTGACCGAAATCATGAAGTACAACGCCGCCGAGAACCCGCAGAAGATGGGAACCTTCCCGCAGTACAAGTATCCTTCCGCCCTGCATAAGTACGCCGAGGCGGCCCGCCAGTGCGGCGTGACCGGCAAGGACGATCAGGAAGTCTTCGACCGTTTCATCGACAAGATCGAGGCTTTGAAGAAGGATGTCGGAGTTCCTGGATCGATTCAGGAAGCCGGCGTCAAGTAAGAGGATTTCCTCAAGTCCCTCGACGAGATGTCGCTGAACGCGTTCAACGACCAGTGCACCGGGGCCAACCCGCGCTATCCGCTCGTCTCCGAGATCCGTCAGATTTATCTGAACTGCTACTATCCGAAACAGAAATAACAAGGGAGGAAATTCAACATGTCAGTCAAACTCGGAAAGAAACTCGTTTCGCGCCCGAACAAGGACATCTTCTTATCGCAGAACGGGAAGGTCCTCGTCAAAGTCTTCAACCACAAGATCGTCCCGGAATCGGACGCTCTCTCGGAAGCGGCGATTTACGCCATGGTCCAGGAAAGCACGAAGCTCAACATCCCGGAACTGCTCGAAGTCTATAAGCATGGTTCCGACTGGTGCCTCGCCTTCAACTACATCGAAGGGGAGACCCTCGAAGAGAAGATGAAGAAGGAACCGGAGAACGAACACAAGTACCTTGAGGACATGCTCGATCTCCAGCTCCGGGTCCACGCCTGCAAGGTCGATAAGCTTCCTCCGCTGGTCGATAAGCTCCAGAAGAGGATTCACGACTCGAACGATATCATCCCGGCGACGACTCGCTTCGAACTCCACACGCGTCTCGACGCGGTCCCCAAGCACTACAAGCTGATCCACGGGGATTTCGTTCCGTCGAACATCATCTACGCGCCCGACGGCAAGGTCTACATCCTCGACTGGGCGCACGCCACCAAGGGGAACGGTTCGGCCGACTGCTGCTTCACCTACCTGAACTTCTATCTCGATGGCAGGGAAGACCTGGCCAAGGAATACCTAGACCTCTTCTGCCAGAAGACGGACACCGCCATTCAGTATGTTCAGCGTTGGATGCCGATCTGCGCCGCGTTCTTAGCGAAGAAGAACAGTGGGGAAAAACGCGAGAAGCTGCTCACGATGGCCGACGTCGTCGAATACATGTAGTTTCCCAGTCTAACGAAAAAGCCCGGATTTTTAATGGATCCGGACTTTTTTGAATCTGTTTTTTGAAGGCGGAAGGGGAAATCTTATTTCCTCTCTTCCTTCCTTTTCTTCTTGGCCTCGTACATCCTCCGATCCGCGAGACCGATGAGCCGCTCCATTCCGCGCTCTTCGCCCGAGACGGCGTATCCAATCGAGATTCCGACGGAAATCCGATGCCCCTGATACTCGTCGATTTTGGAAATTGCCTCCTCGATTTCCTTTTCGACAAGAAGGATGTCCTTTTCGTCGCCGCTCAGCAGATAGGCGATGAACTCGTCCCCGCCCCAGCGCGCGGCGCATCCTTTCGCACCGATCACTTCCCGGATGGCTTTCCCGCTTTCGATCAGGACGTAGTCCCCGGCTTCGTGGCCGTAGCGGTCGTTCACGCTCTTGAAGCGGTCGAGATCCATCATCAGGATTGAAAAGGCCTTGCCGTCCTTCTGCTCGAGCCCGAGCGCGGCGTAGAACGCGCGGCGGTTCGGAAGCCCGGTCAGATAATCGAGGTCCGCCATCTCCTTCAGGCGCGCCTGCGCCTCTTTTTCCTTGGTGATGTCCGTGAACGAACCCACGAGTCCGACGATGTTTCCTTCCTGCACGATCGGATTCTCGATGTAGGAAATTCTCCTCTGTTCCCCTTTGGCCTGAATCGTCATCTCCCCGCGGGTCGGCTTCAGGTGCTCGAGCGCCTTGAACTGGTTCTTGCGGATTTCGTTGGAGAGATTTTCCGGCTGCAGGTGCAGCTCGAGAATGTTCTTCCCGAGCAGCTGCTGGACGTTGTCGAATCCGAAATAGTCGAGCATGGCCTTGTTCATACCTAAAAAGCGCAGGTTCCGGTCGACCCAGTAGATCGGGTAGGCCGTGGTCCTCAAGACGTCTTCGAGGACGAGGTGCGCCGGGACGGACTGGGACCAGAATTCCTGGTCGAGCAGCTCGAGGTCGGCCAAAGCGTAATACGAGGCGTAGGCGTATAACTCCCCTCCGATGTATTCGGTATTGACGAACCCGGCGAGCCAGACGAGCTTGCCGTCCTTCTTGGCCCGGCAGGTGAACGAAATGGATTCGCCCGGGTGGTGGATCAGATAATCCGCGTATTCGAAAAGGCGGACCGTGTCGTCCCCGTCGAAATATTTTTTCCAGAAATCGAGGATGTCTTCTTTTTCGCCCTTGTCCTGCTCAAAGGAGAAGAATTCCTTCGCTTTGTCCGTATAGGCATAGAGGGAAAAATGGTCCTTCTCCCTGTTCAGGCGGAACACGAGAATCATCGACGGGCATTTTTGGAAAATCTGGTTGGCGTCCATTTCTGTTTCTTTCCTCTTTGAAACATTATACTTCATTACAGCTTGTCTTTCTTTGCGGGTGCATTCCTCCGGTTCGGGAAATTTTCCTTTTTTCCCTTCCGGCTTTGTTTTTTAGACGGAAAAAGGCGAATGCGCATAGAGAAGAGAGGAAGAGAATGCTATAGTTGAAGAAGAAAAGAAAACATCCGCATGAAAGCCTTTTTCGGAAAGAAAGAACTGACCCTGATCCAGGAGAGGTATCTGGCCTTAAAAGAAAAGCTCCTGAAGGAAGACCCCTCTTCCCGGACGTTCCGGAAGAAGGCGCTTTTCTGTTTATGCGATCCTTCGATCGGACTGATCGAGGATTATTTGAAGAAGAGATTCGTCTCGTCTATTTCTGCGCGCACCGCTTTATATCTCATCCGGATTGCGACCTATCTTTCCTTGGACCGCGAGAAGGAATTCAAGGAGGACAACGAACCGCTCTTAGAAGATTCGGCCGCGTATCTGAGACTCGCGTATCAGAACGACCTTTTAGACGAAGAAGAAAGACGGAAAGAAGAATTGAAAAAGAAGTTCGTTTCGAAATGCTCGGAAGACCTGCGCTTCGCCAAAGCCCCGCAGAGGAACGAAGAACCGGACCTCGAAATTCCGTTCCTGCTGAACTGCTCTTTGGACGAACTGACCCGCGCGTTTTTAGGGTATCTCTACGCGGATCAGGCGGAGTATTTAAAGAAACGCTGCGGTGACGGAAAGTTCTCCGAACTCGAGGAAAAATACGGCATCACGTACTTCAACGACGATTCGAGGATGCTGAACCAGATCCTCGTCCAGACCGGCTCTGAGGAGACTTCTCCTTTGAAAAACTCCCAGAGCGGGTACGCCCTCTCCATGAAGAATAATAACAAGAGCATGGAGAACGTGGTCAAGCGCGTCCTTTTAAAAGTCGGGAAGATCTCCCGGAATTCCGCGCTCGAACGGATTCTTCTTCAGCTCCGGACTCTCGAAGCGTCGAGAATCGGGGATATTTCCTTAGGCCTTACGGGAAGAAGATACATCTTTCTGCAGGAGAAACTCCTGCTTCTCTTCCGCCTGTTCGCTCTCAGGAAGGAAGTGCGGTCGCTTCTAAGCCCGGAAGAGGAGGATTTCCTTCCGTCTCTGAACGCGCCGGAACTGTTGAAGGAAGCGTACGGGCTTTCCTCTTCCGTCAAAACGGATCTGAAGAAGGTATTCCTCTATGCCGGGCCGAACTTCGTATCGCTAGAAGTCCCTGAAGAAGAGTACGTTTCGCTCGAAGAAAGCGTGATCTCCGTCGAAAAAGCCGTGTACTGGGATGTCGCGGAGACCCTCAAAGAAATCCTTCCTCTAAAGATTGAGCTCGAAGGAGCCGAGGAAATTTTGTCCCAGAGGGAGACGGTCTTCATGAGCCGGAGGAGGAAAAGAAAATGAGTAAAAGCGTCTACGAACATCTCAAAGAGCTCCCTAGAGGCCAGGCGGAAGGGGAAGTACGGCAAGACGTCTGCCTCGTTTTGGAAGGCGGGGCCTTCCGCGGGGTCTATACGTCGGGGGTCATCGATGCATTGATGGAGAATCATATGATTTTCGGGACCACCATCGGCGTTTCGGCCGGGGCGCTGAACGGATTCAACTACGCGGCCGGACAGATCGGAAGGGCGAGCCTCATCAATCTGGGTTACCGGCGCGACAAACGTTACGTCGGACTCGGGAATTACAAGAAGGATGGGAACATCATCGGATATACGTTCCTATTCGACACGTTCAACGAAATCTATCCTTTCGACGAAGAGGAATTCTATTCGGAGAAGAAACGTTTCGTCGCGGTCACGACCGAGCTCGAGACCGGGAAGGCGGTCTTCTTCGAGAACCACAGGGACAAAGACGCGATCTTCGACGCGATCAAGGCGTCGAGTTCCATGCCGTATGTATCCAAGGCGGTCGCAATCCGTTCGAAGCACTACCTGGACGGAGGAATCGCCATGAAGCTCGCTTACCCGTGGGCAATCGAAGAGGGTTATAAGAAAATCGTGATCATCCGGACGAACGCGAAAGACTACGCCCGGAAATACGACGTCGAGAAGGAAAGGAGAAGAGCGAAGTTCTTCTACAAGAAATACCCGGAATTCGCCGAGACGCTCGCCACGTCGAACAAACGCTACAACGACCAGCACGAAGAGGTGAAAAAGCTCGAAGAGGAAGGGAAGGCCTTCGTCATCTATCCTTCCGAACCCGTGAGTGTATCCCACCTCGCGAAGGACATGGACGCTCTGGGGCATCTTTACGAACTCGGCGTGAAGGACACGCTGGCGGCTTTACCGGCTTTAAAAGCGTATCTAGCAAAATAACAGGGCAAAGGAAAACCCGGCTTTGCGGCCGGATTTTCTCATTTTTCGGAATGCCGGATTCTATTTCGTGCGGACTTCGATTTCCGCGAAGACCTCTCCGATCGGGGCGTCGATATACGTGTATCCGCTTAACGGATTGTCCCCGAGATTGATGAAGAAGCGTTTCGTCCCTTCGAAATAGTCGACGAACGAGGCGGCCGGATAGACCCTTAAGGACGTGCCTCCGACGATGAGGAGGTCGGCTTCCTCGAGCGCTTCGATCGCCCCGGAGATGGCGTCTTCGTCGAGGGCTTCCCCGTAGAGGACGACATCCGGCTTGAGAAGGCCGCCGCAACGGTCGCAGTGCGGGACGCCGTCCTGCGCCATGACGTATTCCGCATCGAAGGACTTCCCGCAGTTCAGGCAGCGGTTGCGGTGGACGCTGCCGTGCAGCTCGATCACGTGCTTCGAGCCGGCCTTCTGATGCAGGCCGTCGATGTTCTGGGTGATGACGGTGACGTCCTTGCCGGCCGCTTCGAGCTCGGCGAGCTTCCAATGGCAGGCGTTCGGCTCGGCGTCCAAAAAGACCATGTGGCTCTTATAGAACTCATAGAATCCTTCCGGGTTCTCCATGAAATAGTCGTGCGAGATGATTTCCTCGGCACTCAGATTTTCCGTGTAGAGTCCGTGGGCCCCGCGGAAGTCCGGGATGCCGGATTCGGTCGAGACGCCGGCTCCGCCGAAGAAGACAATCTTCTCGGATTCATCGATTGCTTTCTGAAGCTTCTGTATCTTTTCTAATGTTTCTTCCTCTAACATCCTTCTAGTCCTCCTCTGACTTTATTATGAATTTTTCAAGAGGAGAAGAGAATGGCTGAATAGTTTAATTCTAGGAAGAAAGAGATCCGCTGCTCTCGTCTTCTTCGTTATATTGAGAATACGTACTGGGATCTTCGGGATCGAAATAGAAGAGATTATCATTGAGATAGGTGCAGTAATATTCCTTTGAAATGTCGAGATTAGAAAAGAAACTGCAGTAACCGATCTGCTCTCCTCCTTTCATAATGTTCACATAATAGTACTTATCTGTATAATTTTTGTCCGGGTGTTCTTCTATTACTGTTCCGAATTCATATGTGAAAGGCTCTCCGTCTTTTTTCACGCATGGGATAAGCGAGAGTCTTATTGAGAAGGAAACAGGGAAAGGATCATCAGAAAGCAGATCAGGAGGAGCCGTATATCCTAGTTCTTCTCGGAAAATGCAGTATCGTTCATGAACGTAATAATGCCAATCGTCATCATCTTTGTCATGATACTGATAAACATGACAGGCGCAGCCGTCGAAAAGAGGAGTAAAACCGTCGACGGGATTCAATAAATAGAAAGTTCCTTGATACGATGTGTTATATCCTTCGACCATCTTTTTCACGAATTTCGGGAATTCCAGGTCGAAAACAACACCTGTTTTATCGCTGATAGAATCAGGAGTTACATATTTCTGCTCTGTAGAATCGACGATATCCAGGCTTGTAGTTTGACTCGAAGAACAGGAAGAAAGAACGAGTAAGAAGACAGGAACAAGAACAGAAGATAGATAGAGCGAATGCTTATTCATATGGACAATCTCCTTTTATCCTAAGACAGTGCCGCTTCCTAAATCGATGGAAATGCCGCATAGAGCGCATTTCGCATACGTATGCAGACCGACGTATTCTCTAGAGCCGTCGGAGACATGCGGAGACAAAGTGTATTTTCCGCAGGAACAATAGGCTTTGTGCAAAGAAGAGGAATAGGGAAGATAGGACGAACTGTAGTTGTGATGGTATCTGTACGTCACGATTTCATCACTGTCGTAGCAGTAGGATTCCTCGCTTCCATCTTTTCTCACCTGGTAATTATCTGAATGGACATGTTCGAGATTGAAATGCAGGGCGATGGCGGATTTGAAATGAGTGAACATTGTATTCCTGTAATCGGTCCCGAGCGGATATCCATCTGAGGAAAAGTGGCACGAGATGAAATCCGTGTCTTCATCGTAGTCATACGCGACAAGCGTGTGATCCCCGAATCCATTGGACGAAAGACTCAATACGACAGGATATCCTCGATTCAGCTCACGGACGGTCAGCTCTTTTACGTCCTGTTCCGTCTTGCCGTCTACTCCCGCCTGAAGATAATTGAGAGTGTAATCGGTTCCTTCTGTCAATCCGGAAACAGAGCTCAGGAATTCACGCAGCACTGCGACTTTAGAACTCAGTTGGCTGGCACAAGGTTTATCTTGCGAGTTAATGTTATAAAAATTTTTTTCATTCGCTATCACGATCATCTTGGAGTGGACGGAATGATCTGCAACCAACTTGCAGGCCTCAAGATATTGATTTGCCGTAACATCTTTATCACTGGAAAACAAATCGTAGAAATCATCTCTTTCAACACCGGGTGAATCATTCC
>CAYUFI010000003.1:9261-23446 GCA_964444175.1 uncultured Clostridiaceae bacterium
CATGTTCGTCTCTGTTCCGCTCGAAGGAACGTCGTAGGCTTCCGGAAGAATCTGATCGTTTAGGTATGTATCGTAATAGGCAAGGACTTCAGAAAGCGCGACATATCCGCACGAACCCATTCGATTGTGCGGATAATTGTATGTAAGTCCATCGAAATAGGCTGGTACGAAAGAATCATACGGATCAACCATGGCGTGATCTGAACAGTTCAGGCTTGACGTAGAGGCGGGTTCATCATCGGATTCCTGTGATTCTCCGCTGTAGGTGTCGGAAGAGAAAACCGGAAGTGAAGCTTTTGAAGGAAGAACAAGACGCACTCCAAAAGAACAAGGCAACAGCCAAGTCGATAATTGAAAACTACAGAAGGCTTTTAAAGTTTTCATCGCAAGTCCCGTAGAATAATATTACTATTTACTTTATAACTATTTTTCTTTAGCTTTCAAGGTCTTCGCTCGTCTCTTCCTATTCGCTATATTCCCGCCTTTAGGTTTTAACACTAGAAAGTTCTGGCAGCCGGTCCCGATGGCCTGCCTTTAGGTTTTAACATTAGAAAAGAGGGGGCTAGCCAAAAGACAGGTAGCCTAAAGCAGAAGAGGTTTGATAAAGCAGGGAAATCCGCTTAGGTGAAGACATCCGATTCTGTTTTCTTTTTGTAAACGAGAGGAACAGGATTCTTGTCGTATCGAGAATAGCGGTGTGAAAACCATCCGTTCGCATTACTTTCTTCTTGAAAAGAAGAAGTTTCCTCTCTAAGATAAAAGTGTTCTAAGGATGCGAAAGAAGTGAAGAGATTCACGGGCCACTCGCGGAGGAACAGCGGAAGGTGCAGCTAGAAAAAGCGCCTAAATGAGAGCACGTCAGGTGAAGCAGGATGGTACCGCTGAAATTGAAGCATCTTTCCGTTCCTGCACGAAAAGGGTGCTTTTTTTATTGTTTACAGGAGGTATCTATATGAGATACATGACAGCAGATGAGATCAGAGACATGTGGCTGGAGTTCTTCCACTCCAAAGGCCACTTCATCGAACCGAGCGCGAATTTAATCCCGCATAACGATCCGACTCTGCTTTGGATCAACGCCGGGGTCGCGGCTTTAAAGAAGTACTTCGACGGTTCCGTCCGTCCGGAGCACAGGAGAATCACCAACGCGCAGAAGTGCATCCGCACCAACGACATCGAGAACGTCGGGCACACGTCCCGCCACCATACGTTCTTCGAAATGCTCGGGAACTTCTCCATCGGGGACTATTTCCGTCCCGAGGTCATTCCCTGGGCGTGCGAGCTGCTTTTAGGCGACAAGTGGTTCGCCTTCCCGAAGGAGAAGCTGTACGTCACGTATTATCCGGACGATCTCGCCACGCGCGACCTCTGGATCAAGAACGGCATGCTCGAGAGCCATCTGGTTCCTTTGAAGAGCAACTTCTGGGAAATCGGAGAAGGACCGTGCGGGCCGGATACGGAAATCTATTTCGACCGCGGGGAAAAGTGGGATCCGCTTCACCGCGGGGAAGAGCTTTTAAGAAACGATGAGGAGAACGACCGCTACATCGAAATCTGGAACATCGTCTTCTCGCAGTACAACGCCGAACCGGGCAAGAAGCGTTCCGAATATAAGGAACTGCCGCAGAAGAACATCGATACCGGCGCCGGACTCGAGCGTTTCGCCTGCGTCCTGCAGGGCGTCGATACCAACTTCGACACGGATTTGTTCACCCCGACCATCGACTGGATCAAGGCCCACTCGGACAAGCCCTACGACGGCAAGTGGAAACTCGCTTACCGCGTCATAGCCGACCACATCCGCTCGGTCACCTTCGCCTTGGCCGACGGAGCCACCTTCTCCAACGAAGGCAGAGGCTACGTCTTACGCCGCCTCGTGCGCCGCGCGGAACGCTATTCGCGCCAGCTCGATCTCGGCGAAGGCGTCTTGGCCGAACTGGTCCCGGTCGTCGTCAAGACCATGGACCACTTCTATCCGTACCTCAGTAACGAGATGGACCGCGTCGCCAAGATGATCCGCGCGGAAGAGGAAAAGTTCTCCAGAACCCTGTCCCAGGGCGAGAAGGTCCTCAACTCTTACCTCGAGAACTGCGGGGACGTCCTGAGCGGGGAAGACGCGTTCCGTCTGTCGGACACGTACGGCTTCCCGTTCGAACTCACCAAGGAAATTTCCGCCGAACACGGCAAGAAAGTCGACGAGGAAGGCTTCAACAAGGAACTCGAGGCCCAGAAGGAACGCGCCCGCAAGGCGCGGGGCGACCGCGAGTCGTTCAAGTCCCAGTCGAAGGATTTGCTCGCGTTCACCGAACCGTCCGAATTCACCTATGACGTCTCTCCGCTCTCTTCGAAGGTCACCGGACTCTTCAAGGACGGCGTGAAGGTCGACGTGCTCGAGGACGAAGGCGACGTCGTCTTCGCCAAGACCGACTTCTACGCCGAAAGCGGCGGCCAGGTCGCCGATACGGGCACGATCGAGAATGCTTCTTCGCGTTTGGAAGTCAAGGACGTCCAGAAGGCGCCGAACGGCCAGTACCTGCACCACGTCAACGTCCTCTACGGTTCGGTCCGGGTCGGAGACGTCTTTCATTTGAAACCGGACTTCGACCGCAGGGACCTGATCCGCAAGAACCATTCCTCCGCGCACCTCTTACAGGCCGCTCTGCAGAAAGTCCTGTCCAAGGAGGTCCACCAGGCCGGTTCATACGAAGACGACGAATGCGTCCGCTTCGATTTCACCTACGACCAGAAGATCACGCCCGAACAGCTGAACGAAATCGAACACATCGTCAACGAAGACATTTCGAAGCACATCGACTGCCGCACCGACATCCTTCCGATCGAGGAAGCGAAGAAGACCGGCGCGATGCAGCTCTTTACCGAGAAGTACGGCAAGTTCGTCCGCGTCGTCTCCTTCGGGGACGTCTCGAAGGAATTCTGCGCCGGCACGCACGTTTCGAACACGCGCGAGATCGGCTGCTTCGCAATCATTGAAGAAGGGGCCGTCGCTTCCGGCATCCGCCGCATCACGGCGTGCACGGGCTTGAAGGCCTACGAATATCTGAAGGGCAAGGAAGAAGCTTTGATGGACGTCGCAACGGAAATCGGCGTCAAGAGCGACAAGGAAATCCCTTCGAAGCTCAAGTCCGCCAAGTCCGAGAAGGACGCGTTGAACCAGCGCATCAAGGAACTCGAGGGACAGATGGTCTCTCTGAGCCTGGCTTCGTTAAAGAAGAGCCTCGCCGAAGTGAAGGGAATCCACCTCTACTCCGCGCTCGTCGATTCGTTCACGCATCCGCAGATGATGAACCTGATGAACACGCTGCTGCACCAGGACGAACTGGCGGTGGTCGTCCTCTTCAACAATTCGGGCGACAAGGGCCAGGTCGGCGTAGGAGCCGCCAAAGGCGCCTTGAAGGCCGGCATGAATGCCGGGCTTATCGTCCGCACGGTCACGTCCAAACTGAACGGCCGCGGCGGCGGCAAGCCGGACATGGCGTTCGGCGGCTACTCCGATACGGCGTCGGCGTCTTCCGTTCTCGCTTCTTTGAAGGATCTGATTTAAGAGAAGATGCAGCAGCCAGCCAAGAAAAAAGTTTATCTGGGACTCGATCTGGGGACGGTGACCCTCGGTGTCGCGATTTCGCGCTCGGGGATCATCGCTTCCGGCTACGAGGAGTTCCGCTTTCCCGACCGGCAGTGGCATATCGCTTTACAAGAAGTCGAGCGGATTGTTAAACTGGAAAAGGTCGATATCGTCGTGCTCGGACTTCCCCTCAACATGAACGGAAGCGAGTCCGAGATGAGCCAGAACGCCCGGAAATTCGGGAAATCCATCAAGGATCTGTTCCCGAAAGTCAAAGTCTACATGCAGGACGAAAGGCTCTCCTCGGTCGAGTCGAACTCGTATCTGATCGAGGCGAACGTCTCGCGGAAACACCGCAAGAAGGTCGTCGACAAGCTCGCGTCCCAGATTATCCTCGAACGGTATCTGGATTCGCTGAACCCTTAAAGAAACGGAAGGAAACCCACCCATGGCCGAAGAAGAAAAAGAAGAAGAAACCGAAGAACCCGGAGAAGAGAAGCATTACATCGTCCTCACCGACGAAGACGGAAACGACACGAAGGTCCAGCTGCTTTTCAGCATCGTCTACCACGAGACGGGAGAGCAGTTCATCTACGTGGTCGATCCGGAAAACGAGGACGCCGTCCTGATTTTCCGCGGGGATGCCGAAGGCAACCTCGAAATGGTCACCGAACACAACACGGACGAGAAGACCATGGCGTTCCTGCACGATACGTTCCAGGCCTACCTCGTGGGCGACCTCGAACCGGTCGGGGACGAAGAGGACGGGGACGAAGAGGATGAGTGCGGCGATCCGGACTGCGGATGCCACCATCACCACCATCACCCGGAATTCGGGGAAGAACGCGAAGTTCCGCACCACGCCGAGACGGAGTGCTGCGAAGGCGACGAGTGCTGCTGCGCCAAGAAGGAAGAAGAAAAGTAAGTCCGTTTATCCGGTTTTGTTCCAGGCAAGGGAAATCCTTGCCTGTTTTTGAAAGAAGGAGAGCCCTATGAAAATCAGTTCGTTCAACGTCAACGGGATCCGCGCGATCCTCAAGAAGGATTTCGCGGAAGATTTCACGAAACTCGATTCGGACATCGTGTTCCTGGAGGAAAGCAAGTTCACCGAGTCCGAGCACACGTCTTTCCCGTTCGAACCGGAAGGATACAAGACTTACTGGACGGTCTCCAAGGTCAGGAAGGGTTATTCGGGGACGGCGGTGTTCACCAAAAAGGAACCTCTTTCCGTCCATTACGGTTTGAAAGACGGAAAGTACGACGAGGAAGGGCGGGTCATCACGCTCGAATACGATTCGTTCTATTTCGTCGGGGCGTACGTCCCCAATTCCGGGGAAGGCCTGAAGCGGCTCGATTTCCGTCTGCAGTACGAGAAGGACCTGCTCGCGTATTTAGAGGAGCTCGACGCGAAGAAACCGGTCATTTATACGGGCGACCTCAACGTCGCGCACGAAGAGATCGATATCAAGAACCCGCAGGCGAACGTCCATAACGCCGGTTTTACCCGGGAAGAAAGGGACGCCTTTACGAACCTGCTCTCCCACGGCTTCAAGGACACCTTCCGCGAACTCTATCCGGACGCGGTGAAATACTCCTGGTGGTCGTACCGCTTCCACGCGCGGGAGAACAACGCCGGCTGGCGCATCGACTACTTCGTCGTCTCCGACCGCATTTTCAAGGACGTGAAGGATTCGGAAATCCTCAACGGCGTCTACGGCTCGGATCACTGCCCGATCCGGCTCGACATCGATCTGCCGTTCTAAAAGGTCCGTTTGTTATCACGAAAAAAGAGGGAACCGCGCGGCTCTCTCTTTTTTGTTCCGGATTCTTTTACAGCTTGAGACGGAAATCCATCCGGGCCGGGTTGTGGTCGGAATAGGCGAAGTCGAGGTCGATGTTGTAGTTCTTGTCGACCTGCACGTTGTCCGAGACGATGAACCCGTCGATGACGACCGTGTAGTTCGAAAGGTAGGATGTCCCGTCTTTGCGGCAGACCCGCGTGTAGGGCATCTCCGCGGCCCGGCAGGTCGGAACCGGGGTCGTCCCGTCCTTCCCGTAGAACTGCGAAACGATCGTAAATCCTTCCGGCATGTCGCTCTGCTTCAGCTCGGCGACCCAGTCCGGATGGAGCTCGTCGGAATAGAATTCCGGCGCGTCCGCCGAAGAGCAGAGGTCGTGGTTGAAGTCGCCTCCGACAATCACATAGTTTCCTTTCGCGTATTCTTCGGACATGAATTCCGTGAGCATCGCGAGCTGCTGCTTGCGGATCACCCCGCCTTCGTCGTAGGCGGACATGTGCGAATTCGCGAGGACCAGTTCCTTGCCGTTCGATAGAGATAAACGCGAAACCGAGAAACAGCGGTCCAGATCGAAGAACTTTGCCGGGAACGACCCGTCGACCGGGTAGGAACGGCGCACGGCCGATTCGAGGGCGTACTTCGAGAAGGTCGCTACGCCGGCTTCGGTCGCCCCGATCGGATCGTTGAACGGATAGGCGAGGTAGGCCGTGTGGAAATTCGAGGCGTAGACCGAGTCGTACCCGATGAGCTTCCCGATGAACTCCTCGTACTGGTTGATGTGATAGCAGCGGTCGGAGTTCTTGTCGATTTCCTGAACAAAGACAAAATCGGTGTTCTGCGCGGCCGCCGCCGAAGCGGCCCCGACGGTATTGGTACGGGCGTGGTCGTAATTGATGGCCTTGGCGTACTTCCCGGTGATGACCGTCCCGTCTTTCATCTTGCCCGTATCCATGAAGAACGAATAATCGTGGTCGTAGGCCCCGAAACCGATGTTGTAGGTCATGATCGAGAGCTCCATGCCGGACGTGATCGAAGAACCATCGGGCGTTCCGGCGGCTTTGGTGATGTCCTGACTCAGATCCGTATTGTCCGGGATGCGGTAATACTGGGCGGAAACGTAGATGACGTAGCCTCCGACCGTCCCGATCAGGAGGACGAGGGCCGCAAAGAGGACCGCCCCGACGACGGCGAAGCTTTTCTGGACCTTGTTCAGGTCGCGGAACTTTTTCTTCGGTTTCTTTTTCTTTTCTTCTTTCTTTTCCGTTTCCTTTGTTTCTTCCATAAATGAAATCCGTTCCTTTCTAAGGGATGAAGGGCCTTTTGAACGTATGTCTATTATAGTGCAAACGCTTACATTCCTTCAAACGGAAAGAAACGGGGAAGGAGAAAAAGGGATGGGGCTTGCAACAGAGGAGCCCTCTAGAAAAAGAAACGGTTTTCTTCTTTTTCCCTTCCTTTCTTCCGTTTGTATTCTTTTCTTTTGTTTCCTATAATAATTCCGTCGGCGTCATGGAGACACGTGCGTCCTCATAACTCCTTAGCGAAGGGTGAAGCGGTGAAAGGCCCCGGAGGGAAGAGGAAGGCATATCACTCGGTAAAGGACGCTGGAAAATAAGGGCAAAGAACGATCTGGTCTTTGAAGCAGGGTGGTACCGCGTAACATGATGCGTCCCGGCTCAAGGGCTTTTTTATTTAAGAGGAGGAAAAAGTATGTCGGAAATCAAGAAGACGCTCAACATGTTCAAAGGCGATTTCCCCATGAAGGCGGATCTGGCCAAGCACGAGCCGGAGTACATCGCGCGCTGGGAAAAAGAAGACCTCTATAACAGGATGGGCCTGCAGCGGGAAGGAAGCCAGGACTTCTATCTTCACGACGGCCCGCCGTACGCCAACGGGGACATCCACTGCGGACACGCCCTGAACAAGATCATCAAGGACGTCATCAACCGCTACAAGGCGCTCAAGGGCTATCACGTCGTCTACGTCCCGGGCTGGGACACCCACGGGCTTCCGATCGAGAACGCCGTGACCAAGTCCGGCGTCGACCGCAAGAGCATGTCGGTCGCGGATTTCCGTCGCCTCTGCATGAAGTACGCCTACAAGCAGCAGGAAAAGCAGGCCAAGCAGTTCAAAAGGCTCGGCGTCCTCGGCGACTTCGAGCATCCGTACCTGACCCTCACCAAGGACTACGAGGCGGACGAAATCGGCGTTTTCGCCGACATGGCTTTGAAAGGTTACATCTACAAGGGCCTGAAGCCGGTCGCCTGGTCGCCTTCTTCCGAATGTGCTTTGGCCGAAGCGGAAATCGAATACCACGACGATCCGGCCAAGACCATCTACGTCCGTTTCAAGGTCACCGACGGGAAAGGGAAGCTGCCGGAAGGATCGTATTTCGTCATCTGGACCACGACCCCGTGGACCATCCCGGCGAACACGTCGATCTGCCTCAATCCGAAGATGGAGTACGGCCTCTACAAGACCGACAAAGGCGAACTGGTCTTCGCCGAAGCCCTGAAAGACAAGCTCGTATCCGTTTTGGACTTAAAGGAATGCGCCGAAGAAAAGAAATTCCTCGGATCCGAACTCGAATACGTCGAAACGAAGCATCCGCTCTACGACCGCGTGTCGCTTGTCATCAACGGCGACCACGTCACGGCCGAGGACGGCACCGGCTGCGTCCATACCGCCGGCGGACACGGTGAGGACGACTACAAGGTCTCCGTCAAGTACGGCCTGCCGCTTCTGAATTACGTCGACGACCGCGGCTACATGAATGAAGGAATCGGGGAACGGCTGAAAGGCATGTTCTACACCGACGCGAACGACGAAGTCGTCAAGATGCTCGCCGAAGACGGCGCCTTGATGAAGGAAGTCGACATCGTGCACTCCTATCCGCACGACTGGAGGACGCATCAACCGATCATCTACCGTGCGACCCCGCAGTGGTTCTGCTCCATCAGCTCGTTCAAACAGCAGATCCTCAACGAGATTGAGAAGATTTCCTTCAAGCCTTCCTGGGGAAAGGTCCGTTTACGGAACATGGTCGCCATGCGCGAGGACTGGTGCATTTCCCGCCAGCGCGCCTGGGGCGTCCCGATTCCGATCATCTATTGCGAGGACAAGACGCCGATCATCGATCAGGAAGTCTTCAAGCACATCCAGGATCTCGTCCGCCAGTACGGCTCGAACGTCTGGTTCGAAAGGGAAGCTATGGACCTGTTGCCGGAAGGCTACTCGAACCCGCACTCCCCGCACGGCCTTTTCACCAAGGAAAAGGACATCATGGACGTCTGGTTCGATTCCGGCACGAGCTGGCTCTCCAGCGACATCGACCGCGGGAACAAGTATCCGGCGGACCTCTATTTCGAAGGTTCCGACCAGTACCGCGGATGGTACAACTCTTCGATCACCCTCGCGGTCGCGACCGGCCACGGAACGCCGTGCAAGTCGATTTTGACCCACGGGTTCATCGTCGACCAGAACGGGCAGAAGTTCTCGAAGTCCCTCGGGAACGGCATCGCCCCGGAAGACATCTACAACGTCTACGGCGCGGACATCCTCCGTTTATGGACCGCGTCGATCGATTTCACCATGGCCGAAATCAAGCTCTCGGACGATTTGATCAAGTCCGTCTCGGAATCCTACCGCAAGATCCGCAACACGTTCAAGTTCCTCCTTTCGAGCCTTTTCGACGCGCCGGACAAGAAGTACGATCTGAAGGCGCCGTACGAATTTTCCGAGATCGATAAGATGATCCTCAATAAGCTCTACGATGTCGTGAAGAAAGCCGACGCGGAATACGCGGATTACGATTTCCTGGGCGTGACGACCCTCGTAGAGAATTTCATGATTAACGACCTCTCGTCGTTCTATCTCGATTACGCCAAGGACATCCTCTATTGCGACGACGTGATTTCGCTCCGCAGGAAAGGCGTCCAGCACGTGTTGCACGAACTGGCGAAGGAACTCTCGATCGTCCTCGAGCCGATCCTGCCGTTCACGGCCGAAGAAATCAACGACCACATGCCGGATCCGGTTCCGACCTCGATCGCCCTCGCGGATTATCCTCTCCACGACGTCGATGCGGACGAGCTCGCGCTTTACGACGCTCTGCTTTCCGTCCGCGCGAAGTCCTTCAAGGCCCTCGAGGAAAAGAGGAGCAAAGGAGAACTGAGCGTCAACGGGGAAGGTGAAGTCTATTATTCCTCGAAAGACGCCAAGGAGAAGGAAGCCATCGAAAAGGTCGGGGCCGAACTGATGGCGAAAGCCCTGATCGTCTCGAAGTTCGCTTTCGTTTCTTCGGAGCAGGACGCTGTCGAAGTGAAGAAATCGCAGGGCGTCAAGTGCGACCGCTGCTGGAACTACGTCGACGTTAGCGAAATCACCGAAGAAAACGGCGTGCACGTCTGCGCGCGCTGCCGCGAAGTCCTCGCCCACCGCCGTCAGGACTAATCCCTTCAAGAGAACATTATGAACGAAAAGCTTCATTCTTTCTTCGTCCGGGCCTGGGCCTACATCCAATGGTTCCTCAAGTCCTACCTGTGGATCATTTTGGTCTTGCTCGCTCTGGACATCTGGTCCAAGCTGGGCGTGAAGGTCCATCAGCAGGACATCAATTCGGTCTCGTCCCGCGGTCTTCCCATCATCCCTGGCTTCTTCTACATCCGGGTGATTCAGAACACCGGCGCGGCCTGGTCGTTCTTCAACGACCATCCGGGAGGACTGGCGATTCTGTCGCTCGTGGCGACAATCGTCCTCGTTGTCTACCTCGTGTTCCGTTACCGGAAGATGACGGTCTTGCAGAGAATCACGCTGTATCTCATCATCGCCGGCACGGTCGGGAACCTCATCGACCGCTCGTTCAGCGTGCTCGCGCCGAGCTCGCTCTACGCCGGAGGGGTCATCGATTTCCTGTCGCTTTATTTCGGGACGTACGCTTTCCCGATCTTCAATCTCGCCGACTCGTATCTGACGATCGGGGTGATTCTCCTGATCATCGTGACTCTACTCGGGGATCAGAGGGACTCGAGAAGAATGAAGGAAGAGCATCCTTCCCAGGAATCCGAAAAGGACCGTACGGAAGAAAAGAAACCAGAAGAAGGGAAATCGCTCGAAAAGAAGCTCGAAGATTCCGAAAAGACCGTAGTGACGGATGAAAAACTGCCTTCCGGAAACGATTCGGAAAAGAAAGGAGACGGCGATGGAGAAGTTCGTCAGTAAGGAGAGCGGCCGCCTGGACAAGGTCATGTCGAATGAACTGTCCTTAAACCGGTCGAAAGTTCAGAAAATCATCGAAAAAGGCGTTAATGTCAACGGAAAACCGGCGAAGAAAGCCGGTGTCGCTGTCGAAGAAGGGGATGTCGTCGAATACAAACCCTATGTCGAGGAAAAGACGGATTTCGTCCCGACGGACATCCCGATCGACGTCGTCTACGAGGACGAAGACATCTTAGTCATTAATAAGCCGAGGGGACTCGTCGTCCATCCGGCGGCGGGCCATCACGACGACACGCTGGCGAACGCCCTCGCGTTCCGTTTCCAGAACGCGGAGATGAACGAAGACGAGGATTTCCGCATGGGCATCGTCCACCGCATCGACAAGGGCACTTCCGGGCTTCTAGTCGTCGCGAAGAACGCCGAATCCAAGGCGTTCCTGCAGGAACAGATTTCTCACCACCTCGTCAAAAGGGAATACGCGGCGATTGCGCACGGGTATTTCGACCATCCGAAGTTCAAGGTCGACGCCCCGATCGGACGCGACGTCTACGACCGCAAGAAGATGGCTGTCGACACCGAACACGGCAAGGAAGCGATCACCCACTTCGAAGTGCAGGAACAGTTCCGCAGCTGCGCCTTGCTGAAATGCACGCTCGAAACCGGACGGACGCACCAGATCCGCGTCCATCTCGCCTACATCGGCCACCCGATCGTCGGGGATCCTCTGTACGGGACGAAGGAAGACGCCAAATACGAAGGGGAACAGCTCCTCCACGCCTACAGGCTGACCCTGACGCATCCGAGGACGCATCAGAAAATGAGCTTCGAAGCGCCTTTTGACGGATATTTTACAAAGTATCTCGAAAAATTCCGGAACGAATGATTAACCTTCCGGGTTCTCGTAGTTACGGAAGAAACGCTTGACGTAAGGGTCAAGCTTTTCTTTTCCGTATTTTTTGACTAAGGAGATGTAGACCCGGTTCGCGTCGCGCCCGGCCCCCTTGGGGATGATGCAGCCGAGCTCCTCTTCCATCTTCTTCCAGTCATCTAGAAACGCCGCGCGGGCCAAAACGGACGCCGCGGCGACCGAGGGGAAGTAGGATTCGCCCTTGGTGCGGAAGATGAGCGGGTTCTTCACGATGGACGAACCGCAGTAGTGTCTGTAAATCCCTTCCTTTTCGAACTGGTCGATGTAGATCACCGTGCTCATAGGGAGGTGGTAGGACTGCATCAGCCTGGCGTGGGCGAGATTGTGCGTGTTGGCTAGAATCTTATGGGTCGACCAGCCCTTGGCGGTCAGTTCGTCGAGCTTGGTTGGGGAGATGCGGACCGTGTGGTGCTTCAGGCGTTTCCTCAGTTCCGGGGCGATCGAAAGCATCTTGGAATCCGAGAGCTTTTTCGAATCCCTCACGCCGAGATGGTCGATGAGGGGGACGTCGTCTTCCGTAAGATAGACGGCGCAGACATAGAAACCGAGGAAGAAATCCCCGACGCCGACTTCGTCCGATCCGATCTGGGTTCCGGTGTCTTCCCAGACGCGTTCGCCCGGCCCGACCAACGTCGGAGCGGGGACGTTCTTAAAAAAGATGCGGGCTTCCGAGACGACCTTGTCGTCCTTGCCGCTAAAAAGCACCGTGAAAACTTCCGGATTCGAGGTCCGGTACCCCTTGATCTGGATGGAATCGTGCGTCGTGACCTGAAAGAGGTCGTATTTCCTCTTCGGATCATTCAAGACTTTGGCTTTGTAATAGTCGATCAGGATGTCGGCCGTGGCCCGATCGCATTTGATTTTGAGATATTCCATGGACAAGTATTATTCTATCAGGAACAGTTCTCCCATGGTAAAATGAAATGGTCGGAGCATACCATGAAAACTGCAGAAGAAGCGCTTGAATTCAACCGTATAGAAGAAGAACTGGACTCGTATCTTTCCTTTGAGCAGAACCGCGAGGAATTTCACGGGTTCGGTTATTTCACCAATCCTTCCGAACTGGCGGGCGAACACTCGTATCTGAAGGAAGGCGAAAAATATTTCAACCTCGGGAACGAACTGGCCTTGAGCCACGTGTTCGATCTGACCCCGAGCCTGAGCCTTTTGGAAAAAGACGGGAACCTCTCCGTCCAGGAACTCGCGGACTTCATCCCGTTCCTGTCCGACGCGAAGATTTTTTCTTCTCTCGCTTCGCTCACGTCTTTACCTCTCCTTTCCTCCGTCGCCAGTAAGATTCAGGACTATTCCTGGATTCAAAACCGCCTCAGCGGCGCGATCCTTCCGGATTTATCGATCGCCGACGGCGCTTCGGACGAACTCTATTCGATCCGCAGCCAGATAAAGAAGCTCGAATCCTCGATTGGGGACGCCTTGAAAGGGGCGGCCTCCAAGTACGGCGCCTACCTCACCGACGTCAGGGAGACCATCAAGGGAGGGCTTCCTTCCCTGGCGGTCAAATCCTCGTTCAAAGGCAAAGTCAAGGGCATGGTGTCGGACATCTCGAACACGAAGGAGACGACCTACATCGTCCCAATCGAAGTCCTCGAGATCCAGAACAAAATCTTTGAGCTGAAGGAGGAGGAAGCGCAGGAGATCGAGAGGATTCTGAAGGAACTCAGCGGTCTTCTGAAACAGAACATCGCCGGAATCCGCCAGGCTTATATCTCGTCCAAGCGCCTCGATTCGGTGCTCGGGCGCGTCCGCTTCGGCCGGACGTACGAAGGAAGCGTCGCCGAGTACGGGGACGAGATCCTCTTACAGGATCTTTCCCATCCGCTTTTGAACGTAGCGACCGTCGTACGGAACAATTTCCACCTCGGCGGGAAAAACGCGAAGATCCTCGTGATCTCCGGACCGAACGCCGGCGGCAAGACCGTCCTGATCAAGGCCGTGACGCTGGCCTGCGTGATGAATCAGAAGGGACTTCTTGTCTCCGCGAGGGGCGAAGCCATCCTGCCTTTATTCGACTCGTTCTTCTTTTTAAGCGGGGATTCCCAGTCCATCATGGATTCCCTATCGACCTTCTCCGGGCACGTCGCGGCCTTGAAGGAAGGCATCGACTCGGTCGGACCGAAGTCGCTTTTCGTCGTCGACGAAATCGGACAGGGGACGGCACCGCTCGACGGGGAAGGAATCGGCGTCGCGGTAATCGACTATCTGAAGAAAGTCGGCTGCTACGCCATCTTCACCTCCCACTACGACGGGATGAAGGACAAGGCGTTCAAGGATCCCCAGTGCCTCGTCGGGGCGATGATCTTCGACGAGAAGACGATCAAGCCGACGTTCCGTTACCAGGAGAACATGATCGGGAAGTCGTACGCGCTCGAAGTCGCGAGCAACCTCGGCCTGAAGCAGGAAATCATCGACGGGGCGAGGGCCTACGTCGAAAAGCGGAACCGCTCGGAGGACCGGGAAGTGCTCGAGAAGACGATGGCTCTGCAGCAGGAGAACCTGCGCCTCAAGGAAGAATACGAGGCCAAGATCAGGGAAGCCGACGATCTGCTCGCCAAGAGACAGAAGGCCCTCGACGGACTTACGTCCGAGAAGGAAGCCATCCATAACCGGGCCGAAGAGAAGCTCGAGAGCATGCTGAAT
>CAYUFI010000003.1:23456-53841 GCA_964444175.1 uncultured Clostridiaceae bacterium
AAGCTCAGAAGGAAAAGGAAATCGAGGTGCTCTATCAGGAACACGGGGTCAGCCTGAAGCAGCTGGCCGACATCATGGGGAAGATGAAGGAAATTAACCTCGATTCGGACCGCTCCCTCGGCAAGTTCAAACCCCGGGAAGAACAGAAAAAGACGCACGTGTTCGAAGTAGGGGATTACGTCCGGGTGAATTCCTTGAACAATTCCGGCATCATCACGAAGCTCAACGTGAATCACAACTCCGCCTATGTCAAGATCGGCGGAATGGAGATCAAGGTCGCCGTTTCGAACCTGACGTTCCTTTCCAAAGGGAATGAGAAGAAGCCGGAAGTGCAAATCCGCGATTCGTATATCGTCCGCAAGACGTCCTTGCCTTTGGAGTGCAACCTGATCGGATTAAGGAGGGACGAGGCGCGCGAAAAGCTCGACAAGTACCTCGACGACTGCATCCTGATGAAGATGCACCAGGTGCGAATCATCCACGGCAACGGCAGCGGGGCCCTGCGCACGATGGTGCAGGACTATCTGAAGAAGAACCCGAACGTCGAATCGTTCCGTTTCGGCGGAGAAGGCGAGGGCGGGGTCGGCGCGACCGTCGTCACGCTGAAGAATTCCTGATTCCATGAAAGTCATTTCCCCTTTGCTCCAGAGCAAAATCGACCTCCTGCCGGACCGTCCGGGCTCGTACCAGATGAAGGACAAGAACGGGACGGTCATCTACGTCGGAAAGGCGAAATCCCTCGTCAAGCGCGTCAAGCAGTATTTCACTCGTCCCCAGGAAGGAAAGGTCATGAAGATGGTCGAGGAAATCGAGGATTTCGATATCATCGAGACCAACACCGAGAAGGAATCCCTGTTGCTTGAAATCAACCTGATTCAGAAGTACTATCCGAAATACAACATTCTCCTCAAGGATGGCAAGATGTATCCGTACATCGCCCTCCGTAAGGGGAACGATCCTTTTCTGAAGCTGGCGTATAACGATAAGGACAGGCACTATTACTATTTCGGTCCGTTCCCATCGTCTTCTTCGGCAAGGACCATGGTGAATCTGATGAACCGCATCTTCCCGTTACGAAAGTGCAAGGTCCTGCCGAACAAGCCCTGCCTCTATTACTATCTCGGGCAGTGCCTCGCCCCGTGCGTCAACAAGGTCAGCGAGGACGATTACAAGGACATCGTCACCCATATGAACAAGCTGATGAACGGGGACGACAGCGAGCTTTTAAGCGAACTCAAGGCGAGGATGAAGGATGCGAGCGAGAAGCTCGATTTCGAACGGGCCGAAGAATACAAGGAACAGATCGAATCGGTCAAACACATCGTCTCTTCCCAAAAGATTATGTTCGAGGACCATCTCGACCGCGACGTGGTCGGGTATTCTCTGAGGGAAGGGTATCTTTCCCTAATCGTTTTTTTGTACAGGAGAGGCATCCTTTTAGGAAAGTCCCTTTACGTCGTCCAGAGCATCGGGGACGTCAGCGAACAGATTGAGACGATGCTGCTCGAGTTCTATCAGAAGCACCCGCTCCCGAAGGAACTCATTTTGCCTCTTCCGGAAATCGCCGACGTCTTAGGCGAAACGCTTCGTCTCGACGTCGTCGTCCCGCAGCGCGGATTCAAGAAGGATCTTTTAGCCATGGCGCTCGAGAACGCCAAGCAGGGACTCGACCAGCATTTCCAGACGGCGCGTCTCGACGACGACAAGCTCTCTCTGCTCGAGGATCTGCAGAAGAAGCTGTCGCTCGAAAAGACGCCTCTCGACATCGAGCTCTACGATAACTCGCATCTGCAGGGAGCCGACGCCGTCGGTGCGATGGTGAAGTTCATCAACGGGGAGAAGGTCCCTTCGCTCTACCGGAAATACAATCTCCGCGGGGAGAACACCAAGGACGATCTCGCGTCCATGAGGGAAGTCCTGACCCGGCGTTTTTCGCATCTGGGGGATGAGAAGGAACACGTCCCGGACCTCATCATCCTCGATGGCGGCGAGAACCAGATCATGGCCGCGCTCGAAGTGGAAGAACAGACCGGCGTTTCGATTCCTCTCTGCGGCTTAAGGAAGAACGATAGGCACGAGACAGACGCTCTGATTACCGACCAGGGCGAAGAAATTCCGCTCGACCGGACGTCGTCGCTTTTCTTCCTTCTGATGCGCATGCAGGACGAGGTGCACCGCTTCGCCATCACTACGTTCCGCTCGAGAAAAGTCAAGGATTTCTATCAGACCGTCTATGACGGCATCCCCGGAATCGGACAGAAACGGAAACGCGCTTTGCTCGACGCTTATCCGACCACGGATTCTTTGCGCTCTGCCTCCGTCGAGGAACTGTCCCAGCTCATTCCTTTGGAAGCGGCTCAGATGCTGAAGAAAAAGATTGAGGACCAGGACGCGAAGGATCAGAAGCTTGAGGGAGTCAAGACGAAATAGGTATGGTCCGGACGGAACTTCCTCTTTCTTCTTTGAAAGACATCCAGGCGGTCTTCTGCGACATCGATCAGACGCTTTTGAACGACCGCTCCGAACTGGACGAGGAAACGATCGAGGCCGTCAAGGCCCTATGCGTACCATTTTATCTGGTTTCCGGACGGAGCGACGCCCAGATGGAGAGCATTGCTTCCGAACTGGGGATCAGAACCATCCGTCTCACCCTGAACGGAAACGTGCTCGTTCAAGACCATCAAATCCTGAAGATGATCGATACGATCCCCGAAAAGGATCTGAACGGGCTTTTTCAGGAAGTGAACAGGAGACGCGGCTCTTCCGTTTCTTTCCAGATTTGGGACGAAAAGGAATGGTATGCGAATTCGCTGTCGAATCCGTACATCGCTTACGAGATAGGCGTCCTGCATCGAAAACCGATTCTTTTTAAAGACGCGAACGACATTCCCTCGAAGAAGTTCGGTAAGGCTCTTTTGATTGCTTCGGAAGAAGATTGCGACGCGTTTTTGAACTTCGCAAAACCGTACGGAGAACGCGTCCAGATCATCCGGAACCACAGAACCTATGTCGAAATCCTGCCGAAACTCGCCTCCAAAGGAAGAGGTGTGGAGGAAGTGTGCCGGACGGAAGGGTACGATTCAGAGAAATGTCTTTCGATCGGCGATTCGGGCGTGGACGTCTCCCTGCTCCTTTCGACCGGGTTCCGCGCGGCGGTGAAGAACGCAAATATAGAGACGAAGGCGGTGGCGAACATCTTTTTAGAAGATAACAACAGCAGAGGGGTCGCCGAACTTCTCCGTCTCGTCGAAAATTTGAAAAGAGAAGAAAAGTAAAACGGCGCGGATGGGGACTTCTGCGCCGTTTATCCTAATTCTAACTGAAATTTCGATTAATCCGCGTACGGGACGTATGCCGCCTGAATTTCCTTGCGGGACGAACCGAGAACGGATGTGAACTTCTGCGGGGCGAAATCGAAGAGGACGGGTTTTTCTTTCGGGCCGTAGTAGAAGCGGATTGTTCCTTTCGAGGCGTCGTAGGAAGTGGGATTCCCGAAGATTTCGTACTTCCCGGAAGAATCGACCGAGACCGGATCGGTCGGGAGATCTTCTCCTTGATAGCCTGTTACTCTATAGGTGCTGTCTCCGTCTTTCACATCGAAATAGACCTTCTGGGCGATGACGGCGTACACGTCCGTATCCGCGCTCGGGGCGTAAGGGAATAAGACCGCCGTGCTCTTATTTAAGCCGGTGTCGAGATCCTCCGTCAGGGAATAGTAGGAAATCTCGTAATCTTTTCCGCTTAAGGACGAAAGGGCTCTGACTTTTTCATCGAGCGTATCTTTGCTGACCGCGTAGCTTCCTAAGGAGGCGTAGACTTTCGTTGTATCGGACGAGACACTGTTGCCGAACGGGTCAATCAGACCGATGGTCAGCTTGTGCAGGCTTTTCTGCGCATAAACGATGCTGACGTTGCGCTTGGGCATTTGGAATTCCTTCGGATTGGAGATTGGCGTTCTGGTCTCGGAGTTCACTTCGTAGAAGGATCCGGTGGCGGTCGTCCCGTCGTTCCAGATATAGGGGGCGTCCTGAATCAGCTGAATCAGATTGAGCCTGGTTCCCGGATAGACTTTGCGCAGGTTTTCGTCGATCTGGGCTCCGTCGACTTCCCTTGTCATCTGGAGGGTAGGGTTCTCCGTCCACTTCGCGTAGAGTTTCAGATCCTGATTCGGCATTTTCGAAAAATGGTACGGATCTCCGTTGCAATCCTCGCTTTCGTACCAGCCGTCGAAATAATAGTTCTCCTTTTGGAAATGATCCGGATCGATGGTCCCGCCTTCCACTTTGTGGTGGTCGCTGTCGAACATGCTGTAAGGCGCTTTAATCGGCGCCCCCTCGAATTCGACGATGGGAGGAACTTTGTAGTCGATCTTGCTGTCGAACGTAATCGTATGTTTTTCCAAGAAACGGGCGTAGAGCGTCGTATCTTTGGAAGGCATCGTCCTGAAATAGAACGGATGCGAGTATTCGCCCGTTTCCGAATCGTAGGAAGTGTACCAGCCGTCGAATTTAAAGTTTTCCCCTTTATCGAGCTTCGACGAATCGATTCCGATTGTTTTCAAATCGATTTCCGTTCCGGCTTTTGCCTGATAGGGCTGAATCTCGTACCCGTCGACATTAGTTACGAAGCTCAGCGTCGGCCAGGGAGCGTAAGCCGCTGTCAGGGTCAGATTCGAATCCGGGAAGACCTTGGACGTGAATTCCTGCTCCTTATTTTCCGAATCGGTGTATTGCCAGTACGAAAAATCGAAGCTTCCGTTCGGAGTCGGTTCGGGAAGTTTGGGGAGGGCTTCCCCGCTGACGCCCGTATAAGACCTGGCGGTCCCTTCGTCGAACGAGCCGTCCCCAGGTTCGAGGGTCAAAGTGACTTCCGCGGAGAATTTCGCGTAATAGACCGTGTCGAACGTCGGATAATACGTAACGGAAGAGACGGCCGCGGACGAGAAATCGCTCTTGACGTACCAGCCGTCGAAGCGGTAATGGTCCTTTTTCTGGAAATTTTCAATCTTCTTGCGGTCTTCTTCGACGATCTTCGTTCCACTTTCCCCGCTGACGCTTCCCAATTCCGTTTCGCCGTCGTAAAAGGAAACCGACTTCGTGCGTGCGGTCGCGGAGGCGCAACTCGGTAAAAACAGTAGGATGGGCAGACTTAAGAGTATCAGGGGTTTTCTCATAACTACCCTGATTATATCAGAAAAGCCCGCTCTGAAAAGGAACAAATTTCCCGCCGTACAGGCGTTTTACAGGGAACGCCCGTCGATGTACGCGACTTCTTCCGCGCTTAAAGGACGCTTCAGAGCATCCAGGTTCTGTTTCATCCTCTTCGGATTCGTCGATCCGATGACCGGATAGACCGCCATTCCCGAGGAGACGATGTAGGCAAGACTTGTTTCCGCGACCGTGGAAGAACGCTTTTTGGCGACTTCCTCGATCCTCTTTAAGGTCTCCAGGTTTCTTTTGGAGAGATACGCCCGTTTCGCGGATCGGTCGAGGACGGAATACGTTTCCTTTTCTCCGCTTTTCACTCTTCCGGTCAGGAATCCCCGCCCCAAAGGGGAATACGAGAAGAGAGGCATCTTCGTATTTCTATAAAATTGAATTTCTTCCGGATTTCCCGAGACCGAGACGCAGCCGTCGCCTCCGCCCCAGGGATCCTTCTCCCAAACCGCCGGCGTGAAATTGTTCGAAACCGCCTCTATCGGAGCAAAGCCGTGTTCCCGGCAGATCCTCATGGCTTCCTCTATTCTTTCCTTTCTCCAATTCGAAACCCCGTAACGCAGGATCTTTCCTTCTTTCCGGTACTGATTTAAGACGGAAAAGATGGAGACGAGATCCGCCCTCTGATCGTCCCGGTGGAGGAGATATAAGTCGATGTATGTCCCGAGCGTTTTTAAACTCGTGTCTAAATCGGCGACGAGGCAGCGTTTCTGTAGACGGGAGAAAAGACGGGGCAGACAGCCTTTGGAGATGACGAAGACATCTTCCCGTTTCCCTTTCCCGGAACGGAGGAATTTCCCGATGGCTTCTTCCGAACGGGCATAACCCCGCGCCGTATCGAAGCAGTTGATTCCGAGGGAAATCATCCCTTCAAGCACCTCTTCCGCCCCTTTGTCTTTTTTAAAAGGAAGGGAATCGCAGCCGAGCGCGATAGGGGAAAGCTCTTTTCCGCTGACAGTTTTGAATGACATCTCTCTTTTCCTTTCCGTATGTTTTGGAGAACGAGTCTCCCTGTCCGTACATTCATTTTACACGGAATCCTTTTAGGCGTACGGATGAGAAGGAAAGAAAAAAGAAATATAGCGGTAACCCCGTGAGGCGTTTTGCCCGTTCATTGACCTGTCGGGAATACTTCGCTATAATACAATCTATCTGGAGGTAAGTATCAGCTGTCTATGGAAGTTCCCTTGTGTATCGTATTCGTCGTTCTAGTCCTATTATCCGGTTTCTTTTCCGCTTCGGAGACAGCTTATACTTCCGTATCCCACGTCCGTATCGAAAGGCTCGCGGCCAAAAGCAGGACCGCGAAGATCGCCCTCTTTTTGGAGGATCATTACGATAATCTTTTGTCGACCATCCTGATTGGCAACAACATCGTCAACATCGCCGCCTCGACCATCTTCACCCTGCTCGCGGTGAACTGGTTCGGCAGCGACAACGGTCCGCTTTTATCGACCATCATCACGACCGTCCTCGTTCTGACCTTCGGGGAAGTCACCCCGAAGACGCTCGCCAAGGCTCGCCCGGAATTCTTCGCCCTTCTCTCGGCATACCCCCTAGTCGTCCTCTACTGGATCTTCTATCCCCTCGCGGCGTTCTACCGCGTCTTTACGCGCTTTTTGCTCTGGGCCTTCCGCCTCGACAAGAAGAAAGTCAGCCTCACCGAGGACGAGCTCAAGATGACCGTCGAGGATCTGAAGGAAGAAGGCGTCATTCCCCAACAGGAGCACGACCTGATCCAGCAGTCCATCGTCTTCGACGACAAGACCGTCGGCCAGATCATGACCCCGTGGGACAGGGCCGTCAAGGTCTATTCCGACCAGACCGACAACGAAATCAAGGAAATGTTCGAGATCCAGAACTATTCCCGCGTCCCTTACGTCGATTCGGACACCGGGAAAGTCCTCGGAATCCTGCTGCAGAAGGATTTCTACGAGATGCTGATCGAGGACAACAACCGCGTCGAAGGGATTCTGAAGGATCCTTCCTTCTATCTCGAGAGCATGCCGATCTCCCAGGCCATTCGCACCTTCCAGAAGAATAAGACCCAGTTCGCCGTCGTCGTGGACATGAACCGCCGTCCGGTCGGCATCGTCACGATCGAGGACGTCCTCGAGGAACTCGTCGGGGAAATCGACGACGAGCACGACGCCGAGGATCTCGAGGAGCAGGAACTCATCGAGGAGTCCAAGCTTGCCCAGAAGGAAAAAGAAAAGACCGCTCTGAAGAAGCCCAGAAAGGCCGAACCGGTCCGCCGGTAAAAAAAGAATCTCCCGCCCGCAAGGACGGGATTTTCTTATGAAACCACAAAAAAACTTGATTCGTCCGAATCAAGTCCTTCTTTTCGATGGAGCAGGCGACGGGAATCGAACCCGCATGATCAGCTTGGAAGGCTGAAGTTCTGCCACTGAACTACGCCTGCATCAGATGGCGGATCATACGAGATTCGAACTCGTGGTCTTCTCCGTGACAGGGAGACATGTTAACCACTACACCAATGATCCGTGCTTGAATATATTCGCATATCCCGATTCTGTTTTCAAGAGAAAAATGCAGAAAGGAACGCGGGAAGAAAACGGATTTTATTCAGGAGAGACTCAGAGGGCGTTTCAGAGCGATCCGCCCGGATTCCGTGGACGGAAAAACCCGGCTTAAAGCCGGGCGGAAGTTCCTTTCCTTTAAAAGGACTTAAATGCCGAAAGCGTTCTTAACGAGCGA
Organism: uncultured Clostridiaceae bacterium; assembly: GCA_964444175.1. Lineage (GTDB taxonomy): Bacteria > Bacillota_I > Bacilli_A > RFN20 > CAG-288 > Scatoplasma. The sequence continues at coordinate 31,391 of CAYUFI010000003.1, forward strand.
ATCGACTTCGGAAGCGTACTTGAATCCAACGAAGTTTCCGACCTGCTGGCCGTCTTTGAAGAGGAAGACGTTCGGGATCGAGAAGACGTCGTATCTAGAAGCGAGCTCGCCGAGGTTGTCGACGTCGACCTTCAGCAGCTTGACGCCCTTGTCCTTCAGGACTTCTTCGAGCACCGCGCCGAGCATGCGGCACGGATTGCACCAGGTGGCGTAGAAATCGACGACGGTATTCCCCTTGGCGATTTCCTGGTCGAACTGTTCGGCGGACTGGATTTCGATTTTCTGCATGGTATTGTTCTCCTTTGCTTTTTGACTTCTGATTTCTTCGTCTTCATTCTAATCGAAAGCGGCTTGCGAAGAAAGGATAATGCTTTCTTCCCACTAGTGCGTCAGAGCGTAGATCAAAGCTAAGACGGCCATGTGGAGGGGATAGTAGACGTACGCTCCCATCTTAAGATAACGATTCGTATAGCCTTTTTTCGAGGAATAGAAGAAAATCGGGATTCCAGCGAGAGCGCTGTACTGTTCCAGAGCGAAAGGAATCGCGAAGTTTTGGAAGAGGAAGCATTCCTGACCGTAGAGGTGGAAGAAGAACAGCATTAATAAGGACAGGATCAGCATCCACGCGGAAGAAAGGAGGTTCCGGACGAGGCGACCGTTATAAAGATACATTCCTTCCTTCCCGAGCCCGTTCCTCTTCCCGTAGAGATCCGCGTAGTAATCCGCGAGGTATTTTGAAAAATAGAACCCGAGCATCATCAACAGGCCGTACGTCCCGTATTCGGTGCGGAACGGAAAAAACGAGCGGAAATCCGAAAGGACCATCACCGCGGCGAAAGGCAGGGCGATGAGTTTCTTCCAACCTTTTTCTTCTAAGAAGGCGAAGACGAAAATTCCTAACCCCAGCTCGGTCATCGAGTTCCCGGGGTAGGAATCCGCGAGGGAATCCTTCCGTCCGTACTGGTAAAAGAGAAACAGGACCAGGTCGATCGCGAGCCCGATGAGTAGGACGCGGAGGCCGTAACGGAACGGTTCCCTCGATTTAAAGACCCCTTCGATAGCGAGGAAAGCGAAAAGAGGGAAAGCGAGGCGCCCGAGGGCGCGGAAGACATAGTAGATGGAGGAATTCGGCGCGAAAAAGAAGAACGCCACGTGGTCGAGCGTCATCAGGACGATCGCGATCATTTTTAAGGACGTATGGCTCAGAAAGAGGAATTTCTGGCGCGGGGCAGGCTCGGTTTCGGGAGTTCTCATGCTGTTCTTATACCACGTTTAAATCAGGAAATGACGGAAAATTCCTGCTAAAAACGACGCGCTTTCCGAAGAAGAGGAGACAAACGAATTCGAGACGATGTACATCACGGTCACGACGAGGTTATAGAGTCCGTGCGTGAAGAAAGAGGCGACGAACGAGGAATTATTCTCGTAACAGAAGGCCAAAATTCCTCCCGCGGCCATGTAGGGCGGCAGGGAGAGGAGCTCGACGTAAAGGAGCTTCCGCGCGGATTCGACCTGAGCGGCGGTTGAAGAGGAATTCGCCATCACGGCGATGTCCTCGATCATGCCCGACGCCGTATGGATCAGCCCGAAGACGAGCGTGACGGCGATATAGGCCAGGACGCGGGAGTATCTGCGGAGAGACTCGAAAAGACCCAGACGGTACGTGATTTCCTCGACGAACGGGGCGAAGATGGCCGTTTCGACCAGCATCAGCGCCGGGAACGAGCTCATCATCGCGTTCAGACTACTCTGGTTCGTGTTGGTCGCGTTGCCTAAGCCGGCGGCCTCCTCGATCTCCTGCTGCAGCATCCCGAGCAGGTTCGAGACGAAGAAGAGCCCGATGGTGAAATAGAGGGACGAGAGAATCAGCCTTCCGTTCACCCCTTTCCACTGGGCGAGGAACCATTTCCTATCGAAAACGAGCAGGAGGGCGACGAGAATCAGGACTTCGACGAGGTAGGTGAAGAAGTTCACGTAGGCCGAAAAGGCGATCCGTTCGGCCAAGGGCGAGGAATTCGTGACTCCTGTCGCCGCCTGCGCAATCGGGGAAACGATGTAGTTCGCCAAGATGTTCAGGCCGACGCAGCCGACTAAGAACAGGACGACGCACTGCCAGGTCTTCAGGCCTCTTACGTCGCGTTCCTTTCTTTCCTTTTTCCTTTGATCCGGTTCGTAGGATTCTTCTCCGTAAACTTGCATATGGTTTCTTTCCGTTCTATCCCGCTTTTTGCGGCTATGCCTATTTTATCAGAAAGATATCCATGTTCTATCTGTTTTCGCGCGCACGCGTTATCTCCTTGTGTTGCGTCGCCCGGGAGCGATAAAGTAAAATAAAGGCAAAAGAGGGGAAAAGCTTATGTTACCGTTTCTTTTAGAACAGTCATCCGATTCTGTCGCGCAGTATCTCTCTTATTTCAAGTGGGATTATCTTTTCATCGTCCTGGCCGTTTTCGGCCTGTTCGGAGCGCTGTTCGCGGCGTGGAGAGGAATCTACCGCTCCTCGACCCGCTACATTGCCTTCGCCCTCTGCGTCGTCGTTCTGGTCTTCACGCTCCCTGCGATCACCGAGTATGTTTCGGCCATTGATTTGACGAGGTTTGTCGGGGACCATTACGGCCTCCAGGTCAACGCTTCAGACGGGACGCAGGTCACCGTGCAGGTGACGACGGTCGACGACACGGTCCTGCAGCTGCTGCAGGCGTACGGCCTTACTTCCGGGGACACGAGCGACCCGGCCGTGGTCCAGACCGCTTTGGCCCTGACCCATTCGACTATCTCCCTCGCCCTCTACGTCGTCGGTCTCCTCTTGACCCAGCTGATCTTCGCGCCCCTTCTTGGCCTCCTTCTTTACGCCATCACGTTCGCGCTCTTCATTCCGAAAGCCAAACGCAAGGGCAAGAAGCACCGTTGGTTCTCCTTTTTTGAAGGTCTGGTGTGCTCGACGGTCGTCGGCGCGCTCTTCATCTCACCTCTCACTTCGGTCGCTTCGATGTTCGCGGATACGGCGAAGGCCGCTTCCAAGAACGAGAGCCTGACCGAGAGCCAGTACGGCGCCTACATCGACCTGTTCTCGAAATATTCCGATTCGGCGTTCTATTCGGCCGTCACGCTCGGCAGCGGCGACGCCTCGAAGGCCCTGGATACCGCTCTGATGAGCAAGGTCACCGAGACGACCGTGAACGGCGCCGCGGCGGGACTTTACGACATCGTCACTTCCATCGCCCCGGCCCTCGAACAGGCCGTAACGGTCCTCGACGTGGGAGACGACGGGAATCTCAAGATCGATTACGACAAGCTCTTCGGGAGCAAGGACACCATCGACTCGATGATTTCGACCTTCGGACAGTTCCGGCTGCTCACCGAGCTTCTCCCGTCGCTTGCGGCCATGGGCCTTTCGGCCATGAACCTCAAGGACGTCTCAATTGACTTCACCAAGGTCGACTGGAGCTCCGCCCTGCTTTCCATCTCCACCGTCTACGACGAGCTCTACGAACCGATCGTGAAAGCGTACGTCTTGCCTTCCCTGAAGAAATCGGACGGAGAGATTTCCCTCGATTTCGACTATTCCCAGAAAGAAAATTTCAAGAAGGGCATGTCCGCGCTGGCGGATTTCGCGTCCGACGAAAAGCAGGGCAAGACCCTGATGGATCAAATCGTCTTGCCGCTACTTCCGCATTACGCCGAATCGCTGAACGCTTCCCTAGGAGTGGATGCGTTCTCGACGAATTCGGCGGATTACGCTTCTATCGACCTGCATTCGCTGTTTGACAACCTGATTGAGATCGTCTTCGATTTATTCCGCTACTACGGCGTTACTTCTTTTGACGCGGATGGAATGAAGAACTTCTCCGACAGCTTTATGTCCTCCCTCGGATTCTCGGCTGAACCGGGCAAGGCGCTGAAACCGGACACGGTCACTATCGAGAACTTCCTCATCCCTCTCTTCACGGGCCAGGGAACCACTTTGCCCGCGGTCGAAGGGAAGTACGAAGAAGAGCGCGTCACGACCGGAGGAATCAATTTCATCAAAGATTATCTCGGCGTCTTCCGTCTGGGCGACTATCTGAAACACATGCTCGGTTCGTCTGCGGACGAGACGGTCCGTTCGATTTTCACGGACGACGTCGTTTCCGAATTCACTGCGAAGCTTTCTAGGGCCAACCTCTCCCAGGAAGCCGGCGTGCTGCTCTCGCTCATCGTCGACCTCGATAAGATCCCGACCGACGAAGAAGGGAATTATAATCTCGAAAGTGACGAGACGCCCGCAGCGTTCCGTAAGCTGAACGAAGACCTCCAGAAGTCGGAACTTCTGAAGGATGCCATCGGCAAGATCCTGCCGGGAATTGTCGAAAACGCCGTCAACAGCAATGAGGACACGAAAAAGAAGCTTGAGGAGTACGGGATTGATCTGTCCCGCTTCGATTTCAACCCGGTCGACAAAGACGGGAACTCCGTCCTGGTCGACGAGCTTTTGAAGCTCGTCAATCTTCTCCCGAAATTCAAGTCTCTCTCCGAAACTTTCGGAAAGTCTTCCCCTTCCTTGATTGAGAAAACCCTGAACAAGATGGACAAGAATTTCCAAAACGACCTGAAGGAAATCCTGAACGTCCTGGTCGACAACAAGATTCTGAATCCGGACATCTCGCTCGGCGACGGGACTTCGGCCACGAAATCCAACGTCAATTTCAACGCCATCGTCGAAAAACTCCTGAAGAGCGACGCTCTTTCTTCGCTCGGGCTGACCTTCTCCGACCTTTCGGACGTCCAATGGAAGGACGGCCTTCAGAAGGATGGCCTTCCGGACGAAAAGGGGGAAATCACCCACCTTGTCAAGATCGTCGCGTTCCTCCACGACAACAGCGATGCGATCGCCCAGCTCGCCTCTCCCTCCTCGGGCATCGATTATTCGAAGCTCTGCGAAAAGTCCTTCATCAGCAGGATGTTCAAGCTCATTGGGGAGGACCAGGTTTTCGGGGATAAGTTCTCCCTGCTTCTCGACAAAAAAATCGGAGAGAAGCTCCACGACTCCCTCGGCGTCCGCGTCAATTTCGCTTCTGTGACCGACTGGGAGGACGAAGGCAAGAAGATCGAAAAGGTCTTCCGCCTGCTGAACAGCATGAAGCTTTTGAAGACGGATAACATCGATTTCACTACTCTGGAGCCGGAAAAGCTCAACAAGCTTCTGACCCAGCTGGCAAGGACGTCCCTCCTCTCGGTCCAGCTCGACGACAAGGGCGAGTACGTCGATAAGCTCGGCGAACTCCTCTACGATGCGATTCAGAAAATCAATCTTCCGGACGGAATCCGTTCCGCCATCGAACCGGACGATTTCTCGACGGTCGACGACCCGACGCGCGGAACAATCAAGGAGTCCTTCTCTTCTTGGTACGACGCCGAAGGCCTGCAGCAGGACACGGACGGATATTATTCCGATACTAATGGGGAAATCGCGGCTCTCTCAAATCTCTTCGGAGAACTGAAGAATTACGATTTCAACTCCACCGAGCTCGATCCGGACAAGGTGAAACCCATTGTGGACGACATGCTGGATTCCAATATTTTTACCAGCCTCTTAGTCCCGGTTCTTTCTTCCACTTTGGAAAACGTCGGGGACATCTCGATCCCCGGCCCTTCCGGGGAAGACGCGCAGACCCTTTCGCTTTCCAAACTGAACCTCGCCGTCCTCGACTCGATGACGGAGGAGGAAAAGAAGACCGAAATCGAGGACAACATCCTCGGTATCTACACCGAAGTCACAGCAAAGGACAGCCTTTTGGATAAGCTCAGCACGATCCAGACGGGCGCGAGCGAAGACACCAAAGAGCTCGAATCCTTGCTGAAGAAGATTGCTTCCTCGAAAGTGATGAACACGGTCAAACAGGGCGACGACAGCTCGTTCTTCGTTGAACTCCTAGGCGACATCTCGCATACCATCGGACTCGACCGGTGGGTCTACGACATCTCGCATACCATCGGACTCGACCGGTGGGTCTATCGGGATCCGGACGAAACCCCCGCCTCGGCGAAAGACAAATATCGCTCGTATCTGGGGTCGATTACGGATTTCGCGGAAGGGGAAATCTCCCGCTTCATGAAGCTGCTGACGGATCTGAACGGGGTTTCTTTAAACGACTTCTCTTCGTTCAGCGCTACGGATCTCGACGTGAAGACCTTATTGACGGATATCAACCGCTCCGAGATGCTGCACCCGGCGCTTCCGTATTTCTTCGATCAAATCTTCACGGCTATGAATCGTTCGGACATGCTCGAGGGAAGAAAAGTCGAATGCTCCGTCCACAGGACGGCTTCGGAAGAAGATATCGCGTTCTGGGAAAACGAAATCAAACAGATTTCTTCTCTCTACGACGCCCTTTCGGGCAACGTCAGCGGCTTCTCGGACCTGAAGTTAAGCGACTCGGGCCTGCTTTATAACCTCTTGAACCCAATCGACCGCATGGAACTCTTGAAGGACGACAAGTCCTATCTGGTCTACCATCTCCTCGATTCCTTCGACGGGAAGACGGGAAATTCCGACGACGCGATCCTTAGCTACGTCCGCGGCTACTCGGTGCAGACCGGATTCGAATCGAGCAACGCGAAAGCCGAGCGCATCAAGGCGCTCTTATTCCCGAACGGACACACCGAGGAGTATCTCAAGACCCAGTGCGACATCCTTTCTTCCTACATCCAGAGCGTCCAGGACGTGAGCTCTCTGACGTTCGACGATTCGACCATGAAGGAGGATGCGTTCGCCGATAAGATCTTCGACCTTTACATGGGCGTCATGAAGGTCGAAAAAGCCGAAGCGGATTCTTCCTATCACGTGACCCGTTCCTACCTCGGATCCGAACTGCTCGCCGGGGAAATGACCGATAAGCTCGTGAGCTCGGTTCCGGATGACTCCAAGGGCGAAGTGAAATCCGCCTTGGAAGGACTCTACTACGCTTCGGATCCTTTGGGCGCGGATTACGCGGGAATCAATCTCCTCGAGGCGAGGGGATTAAAAGGACTCTTATCCTTGCTGAAGTGCCCGTCTTATCCGACCGACACGTCTTCAAGCACGTACGCTTCGGATATGAAAGGTTTCAAAGCGGCGTTCCTCGACGCGTTCGCTTTGATGGGAAGAGGCGACGCTTCCGGAACTAAGACGACGGCCTATTCGAACGACTCTTCGGCCGAGTCGGCAGGCGACCTCTGCGAATATTTGCCCGACGCGAATCTCGTCTCCGCCTACAACGATCTCTTAGACGAATACGAGACGGAATACGGGAGCAAGTACTCGGTCAGCAATTCTAGAATCGCCTACGTTCTCTTTTCCGCCTACGCGGACAAGGTAACGATCTATGAGAAGGGCAGCACCTCCTACACGGTGAAAGGCATGATCGACACGTATTACGCGGTCGTCAAGACCGAGGCGCTGAGGAAGAGCGTCAACAACGCTGTTTTGCTGTACAACCTCTCGCACGGAACGTCGGTCTCTTCCGTTTCGGAAAGCGACGCGATTGATTTAGCTTCTGAGACGTTCGAAACGACGGGCGAGAAGGCCTTGAAGGCCATCGCGTTCATCGATTTCGCCACGCAGAACGGGATTTCCTTAAACGCTTAGACATGTCCATCGTCTTATTGAAGAACACCGAATCCGAGACCATCGAGAAAAAGAGCGCCTTCCTCACCTACGGGCGGATCGCCCGCACGGAAGAAGAGGCGAAACGGCAGATTGAAGAAATCCGTTCCTTCCATCCCAAGGCGAGCCACGTCCTTTATGTGTACTCGGCCGGAGGGAACAAGGAGGCGGCGGACGAAGACAAGGAACCCGTCTCCTCGATGCATAACGCTCTGAAGCTGATGCAGAAGAAGGGAATCACGGATTCCCTAGTTGTCATCGTGCGTTATTTCGGCGGGACGCTCCTCGGTGCGTCGAATCTCGACCGGCTTTATTTCCGCCTGGTCTTCGAAGCGCTCGCCGAAGAGAACCTCGGTCCGAAGATTCTTTTCTATCCGTTCGAAGGGAAGATCCGCTCGATTTATCTGAAGCCTTTCGAAAAAGAGGTTGAGAAGGAGAACGCGCGGATCCTGAAGAAGGACTTCGAGGGGGCGTTTGTCTCTTTACAAGGCGAGACGCCTATTAAGGACAGCCCCTTACTGGACTTTTTCCGTTAGATTTCCGTCTTTCTTCCCGGGGGAGTAAGTTTTTTTCTCCCGCTTTGGTTTGAAAGCAAAATATATATGATATAATTTCACCTGCGATATTAAGGAAAGGAGAAGGTATATGGCAAACAGCTTCGATCAGTTGAACTTCTTCAAGAAGCAGGTCTTGAAGGAAGTGGCGGAACGTTGCTACGGGGACGGAATCAAAAAAGAGGACGTCAACGACATCGCTCTGAAAATCATCCCTTACCAGCGGCCGAAATTCCGCTGCTGCGTCTATAAGGAACGCGAGATCATCCGCGAAAGAACCTATCTGGCCATGGGGTATACCCCCGAAGGACAGGAACAGCGTCCGGGACAGTTCGTCTACGTGCTCGAAGCGGCCTGCGACGACTGCCAGATCCACAAGGTCCGCATCACGGACAACTGCCGCAAGTGTCTCTTCAAGGCCTGCGTGAACGCCTGCCATTTCGGCGCCATCCGCGAAGGCGATTCGAAGATGCACATCATGTACGACAAGTGCAAGGCCTGCACCATGTGTGCGAAGGCCTGCCCGTACGGCTCCATCCTCGTCTCCGACCGTCCGTGCCACCGTTCCTGCCCGACCGGCGCTTTGAAGTACGAAGAGGACCAGATCGCCATCATCGACGAGAAGGACTGCATCAACTGCGGACAGTGCTCGGGAGCCTGCCCGTTCGGCGCCATTTCTGAAATTTCCTTCATCCGCCCGGTCATCGAAGAGATGAAGAAGGGTAAGAAGGTCATCGCTATGGTCGCCCCGGCCATCGTCGGCCAGTACGGTAACGTGACCCTGAAGCAGGTCTACGACGCTTTGGAAGCCATCGGTTTCAGCGCGGTCGAGGAAGTCGCCTTCGCGGCGGACATGACGACCCAGCACGAAGCCGAGGAAGCCGTCGAAGCCAAGAAGGAAGGACGCCACATCACCACGTCTTGCTGCCCGGCCTTCGTGTCCTACATCCAGAAGACGTTCCCGAAGGTGTATCAGGATAACACCTCCGACGTCCTCTCCCCGATGGCCATCGCCGGAAGAGTCGCCCGCGTCAAGTACGGCAAGGACGCCGTCACGGTCTTCGTCGGACCGTGCGTCGCCAAGAAGGCGGAACGCCTGCTCGCCAAGAACATCGGCAACATCGACTACGTCCTGACCTTCGAGGAAATCACCGCCATGATGGCGGCCAAGGGCGTCGAGGTCAGCAAGATGGAAGGCAAGGCCGAAGTCGATCCGGGATCCTATTCCGGACGCAACTTCTGCGTCAACGGCGGCGTCGCGAAGTCGCTGAACAACTACTTGGCCGAAAAAGGATCCGAGGAACGTTTGACCCTGAAGGCGGCCGACGGCGTCAAGAACGTCGTCGCGTTCGTCAAGGACCTCGCCAAGGGACAGCAGAAGGAAGACGTGCTCGAGGGTATGATGTGCGAAGGAGGTTGCATGGGCGGCATCGATTCGATGGCGACCAACCTCTTCTTAGCCCGTTCGCACGCCGAGAAGGAGAACGCCGCGGTCAAGTCGGTGAAGATTGCCGACGCGGTCAAGAAGTATCCGGAAGTCGTTTGCACCTTCGACAAGAGCGCCGAATAATCCGGCTTTATCGGACTTATCGGGACGGAAACGCGAGTTTCCGTCCTTTTTGTATCGGACGGAATCTATCATTTTTAATTAATCTATGCTCAATGTTTACTTTATCTAACTGATTCCCTTGGCGTATAATAAAGCCAAGGGACGAATCCGGTTTCCTGTCTCAGACACAGAAAGGAATTCCCTATGGAAGAAAAGAAAGTTTTGAGCGAAGACGAGAAGTACGCCGAGCTGGACGCTTTCATCGAAAGCAAAAACAGCGACGAGCACGAGCTTATCGCGATCCTGCATAAGGCGCAGGACCTCTTCGGGTATCTGCCCGAGGTGCTGCAGAGGCACATTGCGAAGAAGATCGGCTGCCCCGTGAGCAAGGTCTACGGGGTCGTGACGTTCTATTCCTTCTTCACGATGAAGAAGACGGGGAAGTACGTGATCCGCGTCTGCCTCGGGACGGCCTGCTTCGTGCGCGGGTCCGAGAAGATCCTGCGCGAGTTCGAGGAACGGCTCCAGATTGAGCCGGGGAACACCACCGAGGACGGGCGCTACACGCTCGAAACGGTGCGCTGCGTCGGGGCCTGCGGGCTGGCGCCGGTCATCCAGGTGAACGGGAAGACCTACGGCAACTCGACCGTCCGCACGGTCGGCGAGATCCTCGAGGAATACCGTTAAAGGAGGAAGAGGGCCATGGAAACGATTGAAACCTACGAACAGTTCCTGTCCTACGCGCGTTCCTGCCGGGACAGCCTCGATTTGAAGAAAGGGAAGAAGAAGGCCGGGGAAGAGGGCATGCATCTGATTTCGGTCTGCTCGTCCTCCGGCTGCCACGCCTCCGGTTCCGAGGAGGTCTTGGCGGAGTTCGAACGGATCGTCCGGGAAAAGAAACTCGAGAAGAAAGTCAGAGTCGAGATCTGCGGCTGCTTCGGCTTCTGCGAGAAAGGGCCGATCGTCAAGATCTTCCCGGAAGGCATCTTCTACATCCAGGTGCATAAGGAAGACTGCGCGCGCATCGTCGACGCCTTGCTGAAAGGGGAGAAGCCGCTCGAGGACAAGCTTTACACGGATCCTCTGAGCGGGAAGAAAGTCGCTAAGCAGGAAGACATCCGTTTCTACAAGAAACAGAAGAGAATCGCCTTGCGCGACTGCGGGCTCATCAATCCGCTGTCGCTCGAGGAATATGTCGCCAACAGAGGCTTCAGCGGGCTCGCGAAGGTCCTGTTCAAGCTGAGCGAGGACGAAGTCATCGAAGAAATGAAGATCTCCGGACTCCGCGGAAGAGGCGGAGCTGGTTTCCCGACCTGGAAGAAATGGGACATCGCGCGGAAAGTTCCTGGCGAAGTCAAATACCTGATCTGCAACGCCGACGAAGGCGATCCGGGCGCGTTCATGGACCGTTCCATCATGGAAGGGGATCCTTTCGGGGTCCTCGAAGGCATGATCATCGCGGCCCACGCGATCCGCGCGACTTCCGGTGTCATCTACATCCGCGCGGAATATCCTCTCGCGGTCGAGCGCCTCGAGAAGGGAATCGAGATTTTACGCGCGCACGGCCTGCTCGGAAAGAACATCATGGGCTCGGGTTACGATTTCGACATCGAGATCAAATACGGAGCCGGCGCGTTCGTCTGCGGCGAGGAGACCGCCCTGATTTCCTCGGTCGAAGGCGGAAGAGGCGAACCGAGGGTGAAACCTCCCTTCCCGGCGGTCAGCGGCTTGTTCGGCAAACCGACGAACGTCAACAATGTCGAGACCCTCGTGAACGTCCCGTACATCTTCGCCGAAGGGGCGGAGAAGTTCGCGAGCATCGGCTCGGAGAAGAGCAAGGGTACGAAAGTCTTCGCCTTGGCCGGGAAAATCAACAATGTCGGCCTCGTCGAAGTACCGATGGGAACGACCTTACGGGAGATCATCTACGATATCGGCGGCGGCATCAAGAACGGGAAGAAGTTCAAGGCTGTCCAGACCGGCGGCCCGTCGGGAGGCTGCATCCCGGCGTCCTTGATCGACACGCCGATCGATTACGACACGCTGACGTCCATCGGCTCGATGATGGGCTCGGGCGGCATGATTGTCATGGACGAGGACAACTGCATGGTGAACATCGCGAAGTTCTATCTGACGTTCACCTGCGACGAGTCGTGCGGAAAATGCACGCCGTGCCGTGTCGGGAACAAGAGACTTTTGGAAATCCTGACGAAGATCACCGAAGGGAACGGGACGATGGAGGACCTCGACAAGCTCGAGAGCCTCGCCAACGTCATCAAGGACACGGCCCTCTGCGGACTCGGGCAGTCGTCCCCGAACCCGGTCCTTTCGACGCTGAAATATTTCAGAGACGAATACGTCGAGCACGTGGTGAACAAGCTCTGCCCGGCCAAGGAGTGCAAAGCGCTGGCCCGTTACTGGATCGATCCGGCCAAGTGCATCGGCTGTGACATCTGCGCGAAGAAGTGCCCGGTCGAAGCGATTTCCAAGACGGACGAACAGGCGCGGAACCCGAAGCTTTTCATCCACGAGATCGACGACCACAAGTGTATCCGCTGCGGAACCTGCGCGGCCAACTGCCCGGTGAAGGCGATTTCGCTGAACTAGTAAGGAGGAAGAACGGATTATGGTCAACATCAAGATTAACAACATCCCGCTCTCCGTCGAGGAAGGAACGTCCATCCTCGTCGCGGCCAGAAGGCTCAAGATCGACATTCCGACCCTCTGCTACACGCCGCTGCACGTCGTCGGGGAACACAATAACCGCGCTTCCTGCCGCGTCTGCGTCGTCGAGGTCAAGGGAAGAAGGAACCTGGCTCCGGCCTGCCACACCAAGTGCACGGAAGGCATGGAGATTTTTACGAACACCCAGCGCGTCATCCGCGCGAGAAGGACGGTCGTTCAGCTGCTTTTGTCCGACCATCCGCTGAACTGCCCGACCTGCCCGAAGAACATGCACTGCAAGCTGCAGGCGGTCGCCGACCAGGTCGGCATCCGCGATATCGGCTTCGAAGGGGCGATTTCCAAACCGGTCGGCTATAACGAAGGAACGTACCCGATCCGGAGGAACCCGGCCAAGTGCATCCTCTGCGGTACCTGCGTTCTGGTCTGCAACAACGTCCAGACCTGCGGGGTCCTGACCGAATACAAGCGCGGCTTCCCGACGGAAGTAGGCGCGGAATTCGGGCTTTCGCTCGATAAGACCAACTGCGTCGCCTGCGGACAGTGCGTCAACGTCTGCCCGACCGGCGCCATCGATTCGAATCCCCAAATCGACGCGGTCTGGAAGATCCTGTCCAATCCGAAGAAACACGTCTGCGTCCAGGTCGCCCCTTCGGTGCGCGCGGCTTTGGGCGAAGAGTTCGGTTACAACATCGGGACGGCCGTCACGAGGAAGATTCCGACTCTGTTACGGGAAATGGGATTCCAGTACGTGTACGACACGAATTTCGGCGCGGATCTGACGATTGTCGAGGAAGCGCACGAACTGGTCGAAAGGCTCGAAAACGGCGGGAAACTGCCGATGATCACTTCCTGCTGCCCAGGCTGGATCAATTTCATCGAGAAGGAATATCCGGACATGCTCGATTTGCCTTCGACCTGCAAATCCCCGATGAGCATGCAGGGCGCGACGATCAAGTCGTATCTGGCCCAGAAGATGGGCTGGGATCCGAAGGACGTCGTTGTCGTGGCGGTGATGCCGTGCACGGCCAAGATGGACGAAATCGCGCGGAAACAGCTAGAAGTCGACGGGATCCGGGACGACGATTTCGTTCTGACCACCCGCGACCTGGCTTCGATGATCAAGGAAGCTGGCCTCAATTTCGACGAGGTCGAGCCGTCGCGCTTCGACGACCCAATGGGCGAATCGACCGGCGGCGCGGATATCTTCGGGGCGTCGGGAGGCGTTCTCGAATCGGCCTTGCGCTGCGCCAAGTACTGGATCGAGGGAAAGGTCGAGAATGTCGAACTCCCGTCCTTAAGAGGACTTGCCGGCATCAAGGAAGCCGAAGTGCAGGTCGGGGATTACCACCTGAAGGTCTGCGCGGTCTCTGGACTCAAGAACGCCCGCACAGTCCTCGACGACATCAAGGCGGGAAAGAGGCACTACGATTTCATCGAGGTCATGGCCTGCCCGGGCGGCTGCATCAACGGTGGCGGCCAGCCGTTCAACTGGTACAAGGAATCGCGCCACGTGATCGAGGGAAGACAGAAGGCCCTCTATTACGAGGACCGCTGCAAGAACCACCGCATCTCGTGCCAGAACTCGTCGATTGTCAAGCTGTACAAGGAGTTCTACGGCTCCTACGGCTCTGAGAAGGCGCATAAGTACCTGCACACCTCCTATTCGGACCGTTCGATTAAAGTCCGTTAGCCCTTCGTGTTACAATAGAAATGCGGAAAGATCTGTGTCTTCCGCATTTTTTTAGAAAGGTTCCACCCATGAAAGATTCCGAAGAAGAATTCCAGAAAAAAGCCAGCAAGATATTCGGCGGCCCGCAGAAGGCGGCGCTCGGAAAAGGAGCGTCCGTCAAGCACGTGATTGCGGTCATGTCCGGAAAAGGCGGCGTAGGCAAATCCTTCGTCTCCTCCTATCTGGCGGTGCTTCTGGCCAGGAAAGGCTACCGGGTCGGCATCATGGACGCCGATATCACCGGCCCTTCGATCCCGTACGCGTTCGGCCTGCACGTGCAGGCGTACGGAAACGACGACAACATGATCCTTCCGGCCGCCTCGGCCAAGGGAAACATCCAGATCATCTCCTCGAACATGCTCCTCGAGCACGAGAACGACCCGATCGTCTGGAGAGGAGCGATGATCGCCTCGATGGTCTCGCAGTTCTGGAGTCAGACGCTCTGGGAATACCTCGATTTCCTGATCATCGACTGCCCGCCGGGCACCGGGGACGTCCCCTTGACCGTTTTCCAGACCATCCCGGTCGACGGCATCGTCGTCGCGACGACTCCGCAGGGACTCGTCTCGATGGTCGTCGAAAAGGCCGCGAACATGGCCAAGATGATGAACGTCCCGATCCTCGGGCTCGTCTCGAACATGTCGTACGTCAAATGCCCGCACTGCGGGGAAAAGATCGAAATCTACGGCAAGGACCATCTGGAGGAAATCCAGGAAGCGTACGGGATTCCGACCGCCGTCCGCGTTCCGTTCGACGCTCTGATTTCCTCGTATACCGATTCGGGTTCCATCGAGGATCTGAACGTGGATTATCTCGACCCGATCGCCGACAGCATCGCCGCGATGGAGCCGGGCGTCGTCTCCGATTTATAAACCCGCCCTATGAATCCCTTAAGCGAACGTTTTCTCAAGACTTTCAAGGTCCTCGAGGACAGGATGGTCTCCCTCTCCCAGCTGAAAGGGGACTACGTTTCGTATGCGAGGGCGCTTGAAAAAGTCCACTGGGCCGCTTACGACCCCTTGGTCGCCCGCGACGACATCTTCCAGTTCTTAAAGACCGCCGGGGAATTAAGGAACCTCCTCTCGCACGAGAACGACGTCGCCGTTCCCGAGGAAGCTTTCGTCGGACGGTTCGAAAAAATCGCGCAGGAGATTCTGAACCCGTCGAAAGCCATCGACATCGCCACGACCGGGGAACGCCTGTTCTACTGCTCCCCTTTGACCCAGGTCTCTTCGCTCGTTAAGAGGATGGAGGAGAAGCACCTTTCCCACGTCCCGCTCCTCGTGAACGGGCAGGTCAAGGCCGTGTTCTCGTCCAAGACGTTCTTCTACTATTACCGCGAGCACGGGACATTGAACGTCGAGAAAGACGCCTGCGTCGCCGATTTCATCGATCTCAACGATGCGCACGCGCTATTAGAAGAGTACGCGTTCATCGCGCGGGACGCCGACGCGCGGAGCCTCAAGGACCGCTTTGCCAAGAAGAACGAGAAGGAAAAAAGGCTCGCCGTCCTCTTCGTCACCCAGCACGGGAAGAAGGACGAACCGCTTCTGGGAATCATCACGGAGACGGACCTCCTGAAGATCCGGGAAGTGTAGGGGAATCATCCGGATTTCCATGAAAAAAGCGCGGAACTGAGGTGAGGTCCAAAAGTTGGACTTTTAACTGGAGGGTCTCACTCACGTCCGCGTTTTTCTTGTTGTTCAAAAAAGCCTTCTCCTTGAAAGGGGAAGGCGGATCAACGGAATAAGACTAGGCTTCTTTCTTCCAAAAACCGTGGAGAGTGCAGTATTCGTACGCCGCGAGCGGCTTCTCGCCTTCTTTCAAGACGAATTCCGCGACCGGTTTTTCTCCCGGCTTCTTCTCGGCGATCCGGACTCCTTCGTTTGTTTCCAGAACGATGTGGGAGATGTAGTGGACGTCGGTCATCGGGTGTTCGACTTCTCCGACTTTGACCACGACCTTCTTTCCTTCCACCTCGATGACCGGGACGTGTTTTTCCCTGGCCGCGTCGACGGTGTTCGGGACGAGCTTGACGAAACCTTCTTTTTCATAAGACTCGCCCGCAGGGACATAGACGAGCTCATGCGACGCCTTCGAATAATAGAAATCTTTCATGACGAGTTCCTCCTTGTTGGAATGTACCTACATTATAAAGGGAAGAAAGGGGTTTTGAAAACCGAAACGCCCGAAAAAGAAAAACCGCTCCTATCGGAGCGGACGTTTTCAAGTGGTGACGCCAGAGGGATTCGAACCTTCGGCCCACAGCTTAGAAGGCTGTTGCTCTATCCAGCTGAGCTATGGCGCCAACTGCAAGCGAACTTGCGTACTAATACTAGATGAAAGAAACGATAAAATCAAGAGAAAAAGCGCGAAGTTCCTTCTAGAAAAGACCGGAGGGAATTTCTTTTCCGCCCGGAGGTTCCTATAACGCCCGTTCATGAAATTTTATTTTCCTTCTGAAGGGAAGAAGAACTTGCTATAATCAAATCGTTCAAAAGGAGAAGAGGCTTTTTATGGAAAAAGACCGCGCGTATTATAAGTCCCTCCGGGACGAATTCAGAGTCATCTTAAAGGATATCAAGGAAGCGAAGAGAATCGTTCTTTTCCGTCACAAAGTCCCCGATTTCGACGCTCTGGGGACCCAGATGGGCCTCTATACCTGGATCAAGGAAGCCTATCCGGACAAGGAAGTCCACTACGTCGGCGAAGGCCACCACGCCTTTATCCCGCGCATCTTCCCGGCTCCGGAAGTGCTCGGGGAGAATTTTTACAAGGAACCGTACCTGGCCATCGTGCTCGACACGGGGAACACCGACCGCGTCTCCGAATTTCATAAGGAAGGCGCCTACAAGGTTGATAAGATCGACCACCACCCGAACGTCGAACCCTTCGGCGATTTCAACTGCGTCCATCCCGAGATGTCGGCCTGCTCCGAACTCGTCGCGCTGATGCTCTTGAGCTTAGGGAAATTTCCTCTAAGCAAAAACGCCGCGCGCTACTTCTACATCGGCATCGTCGGTGATTCCGGCCGCTTCCGTTTCCCGGAAGTCTCAGGCATGACCTTGCGTGTCGCCGCGGACCTGCTCGACACGGGCATCAACAAGGAACAGATCTACGCCGATATGTATCTCACGACGAGAAAGGAACTCGAGTTCAAGAAAGAGATTTTCTCCCGTTTCAAGATCACGGAGAAAGGAACCTGCTATTACGTCATCGACGACGCGATGCTGCAGAAGTTCGGCCTGATTCCCGGGGAAGGAAAAATCGGGCTCGACCCGTTCCGCGACGTCGAGGGAATCTACGCCTCTGTCTCGATTACCGAAGACAAAAAAGAAGGAGTCTACCGTCTCTCCTTCCGTTCCGAACACAAGATCGTCTCCAAGGTCGCTTCGCTCTTCGAAGGCGGGGGACACGATTTCGCCGCGGGCGGGAAGCTCCGCTCCCTCGACGATCTGCCGCGCTTATTGAAGGAACTCGACAACCTCGAAATCGTGAAGTAGTTCCCTTTAGAACTTCTCTTTCATTTCGGCGAATTCCAGTTTCTCCGAAGCTGTTCTGAGCTCTTCTTCGGAAGAGCTTTTTAAGTTCCGCACGCTTTCGAGCTGCGCTTCCGGATACGAATACGTCCCGTCCGCGTTCGTTACGGCGTCCCCCTCGTTATGGAAGACGGTCAGGGAAGAGAACTGCCCTTTTTCGTACGTGACCAGAGAAGGAACGAACCCGGAGCCTTTCGAATTCGAGTAATTCGCCAGTCCGAATTTTTCCTTGAAGGCCGTCCAGCTGTCCAAGGCGCCCTTAGCGGATTCGTCCCCGTCTTCCTCGAGACCGATCTGCGTATAGAACTCGTCCGTATCGAATAAATAGATGGTCCTTTCGGGAGAGGATTTCGTATACGGGACGAGGTAATCGGTTAAAAGGGTGAGGCAGTCGGAACAGGAGCGGCGCTCGAAAAGGATGGAGACCGAATCCTTGTTGGCGATGTCTTCTTCTAAGCGCTCCGTGGTCAACGGGCTTTCGGTCATATAGACGTTCCCGTTCGCGGAATGCTCGGTCAGATCGTTCACGTAGACGAGCCCGTTTTCTTCCGTGCGGTCCATAAGGGAATACTTGAACTGGTCGATCGACGAGCTGGTTCCCACGTCGGTCGCGACGGGTTTTCCGTCGGAATAGAAGAAGCACGTCGGCGTCCCGCTCACGTACGGGTACGTGTCCGGATCTTCTTCGGTCAGTTTGTTGAACGAGGCGAAGGAAATCCCGTAGACCCGGACGGGGTTTTCCTTCACGTATTCGCTCAGATGCTTGAAATAGAGCTCGCAGGAGGAGCAGCCGCTCTGGAAGATAACGACATAGAAATCCCCGATCTCCCCGTAGGCCTTGCTCTGGGCGACTTTCTTCTTCAGCTCCCCGCTGCCTTTTAAAGCGATGTAGGAAGTAATGCCTTCCTGCCTTGTTAAAAGGATCCTTTCCCCTACGTCCCCATTTCCCGAGCAAGACGAAAGGAGGAGGGAACAGAAGGATAAAAGGAGCGGAAGCTTTTTTTTGTTCATAGGTTTTTCTCCTTTCAATTATAGCGGGGGGATCAGAAAAAAGGCATCAGGGAGTGTCTCGCGGTTACCGTATAAGGCGCTTTCTTCTTTGCGAAGCGGGAATGTAGAGGTTCAGCAGACGGACGACGTCGCGGGCGATCATCAGCTCCTCGTCGGTCGGGATGACGACGACCGGGATCGTGGAATCCTTCGCGGAGATGTAGCCTTCCTTGCCGAGGGCGATTTCCTTGTTGAGCACCGGATCGAGCTTGATGCCGGTGAATTCGCTGAGCTCGTCGGTGACGGCCTGGCGGTAGAACGGGGCGTTCTCGCCGATGCCGGCGGACCAGACGATCAGGTCGACGTGTCCGAGACGGACGCAGTAGGCGGCGATGAACTGGGCCAGCTTCATCGACCACATCTTGATCGCGACCTGGGCCTTCTTGTCGCCCTTTTCGGCCGCGGCCTGGATGTCGCGGGTATCGTTCGAGATGCCGGTGACGCCTAAGAGGCCGGATTCCTTGTTGAATTCCTGGAAGATCTCGTCGTGGGACTTGCCGGTGACCGAGCAGAGGTAGTTGAAGACGGACGGATCGATGTCGCCGGTGCGGGCGCCCATCATGATGCCGCCGCACGGAGTAAGACCCATCGAGGTCAGAACGCACTTTCCGTCGCGGATGGCGCAAATGGAGGAACCGGAACCGATGTGCAGGGTGATGATGCGGCTGTCCTTCTGGTCGTGCAGGTAATTATGGATTGCCTCGTGCGCGAGGTAGCGGTGCGAGGTGCCGTGGGCGCCGTAGCGGCGGACCTGGTACTTCTCATAGTATTCGTACTTGATCGGATAGAGGTAGTCCTCCGGAGCCATCGTCTGGTGGAACGAGGTATCGAAGACGGCGACCTGTCCGACGTTCGGCAGAGCCTTCTTGAAGGCGTGGAAGCCGATTAAATGTGGTCCGTTGTGCAGCGGGGCGAGCGGAATCAGGGATTCGATCTTCTTCTCGGTGTCCTCGTCGAAGATGTGGGAATCGGAGAAATACGGTCCGCCCTGAACGATGCGGTGGCCGATGCCCTTGATTTCGTCGAGGCTCTTGATCATCCCGGTGTCGAGTAAACCGTTGATGACGAGGTTGACGCCCGCTTCGTGGTCCTTGACCGGAAGGACCTTGTTGATGATCTTCTTGCCTTCCGCGTTCTTCAGCGTGAAGATCCCGTCTTCGTGGCCGACTCTTTCGACGATGCCCGAAGAGAGGACTTTCTCTTCCGGCATTTCGTAAAGCTTGAACTTGACGGAAGAAGAACCGACATTGACTGCCATTACTTTGTACATAAGCGCTAGTTGAAACTCCTTTGCGATTGAACGTTTTTTATTTTAGACCGCCTCAAAGGAGAAAGCAATTCAAGGAAATAAAGGGTGTGGGAAGAATCTAATAGGAAATAGGGCCCATTTTTGAAAAAGGGGACGGGCGGCGCGGATTGCGGTTTATAATGAAAGCGCACGATTCCCGCCTCGGGGGAACTTGAAGAAAGGAACACATTATGGATCTGGGCTGGTTTGACGAATATCTGTTGGGCAACTCCTATACGGCGTACCGCCATTTCGGTGCGCACCCGGTTACAAAAGACGGTCAGGAAGGGTACGAGTTCTATCTCTACGCCCCTTTAGCCAAAAGCGTCAACGTGACCGGCGACTTCAACAACTGGAGCGTCTTCGGCTCGGATATGGAAAAAGTCGATTCCCGCGGGCTTTTTTATAAGTTCGTCCCAGGAGCTAAGCAGTACCAGTCGTACAAATACCACGTCCTGGGATGCGACGGGTTGTACCGCGACAAGGCGGACCCGTTCGCCTTCTTCTCAGAGCTCCGTCCCGCTTCTTCCTCGCGTCTATTCGACATCGAAGGAATGATCTTCCACGACGCGGAATATCTGAAAAAACGCGACCGCAAATTCGACCGTCCGATGTCGATCTACGAGATGCATCTCGGGAGCTGGCTGGGGCCGATCGACGGCAGGATGCTTTCCTACGAGGAAATCGCCCCTCGCCTCATCGAGTACGTCAAGGCCAACGGCTACACCGACATTGAAATTATGCCGGTGACACAATATCCGTTCGACGGCTCGTGGGGGTATCAGGCCACCGGGTACTTCTCGGTCGATTCCCGTTACGGCAACCCGAAGCAGCTGATGTCCTTTGTCGACCGGATGCACCAGGCCGGAATCGGGGTCATCCTCGATTTCGTCGCCGTCCATTTCGCCGTCGACAAATATGGCCTCGAGCGCTTTGACGGTTCGTGCATGTACGAGTACTCCGGAGATAACGAATGGAGTCAGTGGGGGACCAAGAACTTCGACTTGGGCAAAGACCCGGTCCGCTCGTTCCTCCTTTCCTCGATCGGGTATTTCCTCTCCTATTTCCACTTCGACGGCATCCGCATGGACGCGGTCTCGAACATCATTTACTGGGGAGGGAACTCCAACCGCGGCGTGAACCAGGGCGGGGTCGACTTCGTCAAGCGCGTCAACTGGACGGTGCACACCTACTTCCCGGGCGTCATGATGATTGCCGAGGACTCCTCGGCCTACGGCTACGTGACCAAGGGCTTCTCGAAGGAAGGGCTCGGGTTCGATTACAAGTGGGACCTCGGCTGGATGAACGACACCCTCAAGTACTACAAGCTCGACCCGGTCTACAAGAAATACAACCACAACCTCATCACGTTCTCGATGGCCTACTTCTACAGCGAGAACTTCATCCTTCCGCTCTCCCACGACGAGGTCGTCCACATGAAGGGGACGATTGTGAACAAGATGTGGGGGAACTACTACGACAAGTTCGCCTTGGCGAGGAACCTCTACGGCTACCAGTTCGCCCATCCGGGAAAGAAACTGAACTTCATGGGGAACGAGCTGGGGACGTTCGACGAGTGGAACGAGAAGAAGGGCCTTGCGTGGAATCTGAAGGCCTACCCGATCCACGACGCGTTCTCGCGCTATTGCCGCGATCTGAACCTGATTTACCGCTCGCATAAGTCGATGTACCTGCAGGAATACAATCCGAACCGGTTCCACTGGCTGATGGTCGATAACGCAGACCAGTCGGTCTACAGCTTCTACAGGGAAGCGCAGGGCGAGACCATGGTCTTCGTCTTCAATATGACGCCGAACTTCTACGGGGAATATCGCATCGGCGTCCCGTATCCGGGGAAGTACCGTGAGATCCTCAATTCCGACAAGGGAATCTATAACGGCGGGGACCAGTACAACGGGACGGATTTAGAGGCGGAAGAAATCCCTCTCCACGGCCAGAAGTATTCCATCGTGATCAAGCTCGCGTCCTTCGCGGCCGTCTACTTCGAGCACGTCGGGGAGACGCCGCTCGCCGCGGACGAAATCGAGGAGCAGAAGAAAGAGGAACTTCTGAAGAAAGAGGCGAAAGCCGCTAAGAAGAAGGCTTCGCCGAAATCCCCTTCCGCGCGGAAGCGCAGCGTGAAGAAAAATCTGAAAAAACCTAGTAAGTAAGGCGGTTATCCGCTATGATGGGAAGACAGAAATAAGAAATACTCTGGAAAGGGCTGATACAACATATGCTGTTTGACTCAAAGGAAGTTTTCGAAAAGGAATTCAAGGAACGCGCGGTCGAGACGTACGAGCGCGATCCGCAGGAAAGAAAGTGCGATTTCCAGTGCATCGAAGAAGGAATGACCGAAGAAGAAATGCTGCAGGAGACTTCCAGATGTCTGCGCTGCGACCACTATGGATACGGCATCTTTAAGGGCGGGAG
>CAYUFI010000004.1:0-50942 GCA_964444175.1 uncultured Clostridiaceae bacterium
TCTTTTTGCCTCTATCAGATACTGCTTCCGAAGAGTTGATTTCGTAACAGCCCCCGGTTCATCTATATCCTTACAGACTAGTTCCGGTTCTTCGAAGAGAACAGGGCCAGGAAACGGAGGATGTAGAGGAAGATGAGGATGAAATCGGAATAGAGCTCGTAGGCGCAGTAGACCGCGAACGTGTCGTTGTCCTCGAACCCTTTCGCGCGGGCGATGCGCATGACGCGGTTCGTATCGACCGCAGCGAAGATCAGATAGACCGCGAGGATGACGAACGAGACGATCCAGTAGAGCCCGTAAGACGTCGCCGAAGCGCCCGGTAAGACCGGGACGAGGAGCAGGTTGATTAGAGAAATCATCAGTGCCCCGAAGAGGAAGGCGAATAAGAACGGCAGCACGACCCCGATTTTCCCTTTCGTCCAGTAACCGAGCCCGCCCATTAAGAAGAAGGCCAGGGCCGAGATGATGAAGGAATACAGGAGCAGGTCGTAGTTGAACGCCAGAGTC
This sequence comes from uncultured Clostridiaceae bacterium, assembly GCA_964444175.1. Classification (GTDB taxonomy): domain Bacteria; phylum Bacillota_I; class Bacilli_A; order RFN20; family CAG-288; genus Scatoplasma. Next base: position 508 of record CAYUFI010000004.1, read on the forward strand.
AGCGTCGATAGCGCTCCTCCCATCGTAATGGAATAGAGGACGTAGAACGTCTTGATGAGGGCGCTGTGGCGCGAGATGCCCGAAAGGCTCACCGCGAATCCGAGCGGAAGAAGCAGGATCACGAAGACGATCAAGGAGATGTAGAAGTTGTCCGCGAACGCCTCCGCCGTCGGAGAAATCCACGAGATGAAATACGGCCAGCCGACCGTCATGATCCCGGTCAGAAGGATTCCTAGCCCGAACCAGAGATAGACTTTCGCCAGACCCTTGTAGGTCGAGGATTCGGCCACGACCCTCTTCTGTTTTTCGTTGTAGCCGTTCGCGTCGTAGGTATAAATCTGCATAAGAAGGATGTTCCTTTCTAAGAGAGGAACGCGGAGCGTTTTTTCTCTCTATTCATAAGATATAAGGTAAAAAAGAAAAAACGCAACCGATAAACCTCTTTATTTTCTATTCGTATTTCTTCAGCTCTTCGAGCAGTCTCTTCCGGTCGTCCAAATTGTGGAGCAGGTCGGTCTTGTCCACGTCGATGGTGATGACCGGGGAGGACGAATAGGAACGGTAGACCCACTCGTCGTAATCCTTCCAGAGGAAGCGGTAATAGTCCACTAAGGACTTATCGAGCTCGAAAGAACGCCCGCGGCTCTTGATGTGCTTCAGGACCGTCTCGAACGATCCCTTCAGATAGACCATGACGTTCGGGGATTTCTTGGGCAGATCCTGCAGCTCGTCCATCATCTCGTTCAGAAGATCGTCGTATAAGCTCATCTCCAGATCCGAGATGTTTCCCAGATCGTGGTTCTTCTTGGCGAAATAATGGTCCTCGTAGATCGAGCGGTCCATGACCGCGTTGTCGTTTCTCAGCGCTTCCTTGATGGCCTTGTACCGGCTCGTCAAAAAGCTCAGCTGCAGCAAAAACGGATACCGTTTCGCCTGTTTCTCCTCTTCCGAAGCCGTATAGAACAACGGCAGGATCTTGTTCCCCCGTACCGTCTCGTAATAGACCGGCAGCCCGGTCTCCTCGTGCAGAATCTTCGCGGTCGTCGTTTTACCGATGCCGATCATGCCTCCGATGACAATCACCACGCTCTTCTCCTTCCCAGTGAATGAAAAATTTCCCGAAATCCGCCTTATCGGGCGATGTACTTCCGAATCTCGCTTAGAAGCCACTCCTGATCTTCGAAATCGTCGTTGACTTTTCTCTTCGAGACGTCCACCACGATCGACGGACTCGCCTTATAAGAGGAATAGAACCAGTTGTCGTATCCATCGTATAAGAAACGGAGATACTTTTCGGTCTCTTTCCCCATCTCTATCGAGCGTCCGCGGCGGCGGATGCGTTCCAAAGCCAGTTCGAACGGCCCGGTCAGATACACCATGACTTCCGGGGCCTTTTTATGAACTCCGCCGTTTTCTTCCATGAGCTCATTGAAGAGATTCTTATAGACTTCCGCTTCCGTCTGAGACAGGCGTCCCATCTCCATGTTCTTCTCGATGAAATACGCATCCTCGTAGATCGAGCGGTCGAGAACCGCTTCCTTCTGTTTCGACGCGAGACGGACCTGGCTGTACCTCGATTTCAAAAAAGCGAGCTGCAGCAGGAACGGATAGCGGTACTTCAGCTGGTCTGACGGACTCGCCTGATAGTAGTACGGCAGGATCCTGTTGTCGTCGACGCTCTCGTAATACACCGGGACGTTCAGTCTTTCCCCGAGCATCTTCGCGGTCGTCGTCTTCCCAAGACCGATCATTCCCCCTAAGACAATCATAGAGACTTCTTCCTTTCCCATTTATTATAAGGATTCGGAACGCGCGCTTATAGACTTGAAAAATAAAATCCGGAAGGAAAAAGAAGGCCGGGAAAGGCTGACCAGCCCGGGCGGAGATTTTTCTTCCAAAAAGCCGGCTCTTTGAAGCGCAGAGAAAAAAAGCCGCCTTCCGAACGGCCTTAAGAGCCGTACGGAAAGCAGCCTTGATTTGAAACCGGAACCGGATTAAAGGTTCTCGATCAGAGCCTTGAAGTTCTCTCCGGTCAGAGAAGCTCCGCCGACGAGCGCGCCGTCGACATTCTTCTGGCTGAGATAGCCGTGGATGTTGTTCGGCTTGACGGATCCGCCGTAAAGGATCTCGATCTCTTCCGCCGCTTTCGGAGAATACTTTTCGGCGATGAGCGAACGGATGTAGGAGCAGATGTCCTCGGCGATTTCCTCCGAGGCGTTCTTGCCCGTTCCGATGGCCCACACCGGTTCGTAAGCGATGATGACGCGCTTGAGATCTTCTTCCTTCACGCCGAGGAGACCGACCAGAATCTGGGACTTGATGATGTCCTTGGTCTGTCCGGCTTCGAATTCCTTAAGCGTTTCGCCGACGCAGTACATCGCGTCCATGCCGTTCGCGATCAAAGCGTCGATGCGGAGATGGCAGTCGAAATCGCTCTCCTTCTCGTAGGTCCTTCTTTCGGAATGCCCGACCAGAGAACCCGTGACGCCGACTTCCTTCACCATCGGGATCGAGACGTTGCCCGTATAGGCCCCGTGATCCTTGTAGTGGACTTCCTCGGCGTAGACCCGTAATCCTTCCTTATGTTCGGAAACATAGGCTAAGGACAGATAGGAAGGAGCGACGCCGATGACGACGTCCTTCTTTGCGGCCAGTTCGGTCAGTTCCCTGGCCGACGAGCAGAACGCCTTGGCTTCCGCCAGAGTGTTGTTCATCTTCCAGTTTCCGAACAGAATCTTTTTTCTCGCCATAAGAAGGAAACGCTCCTTTTAGTCGTCGAGGACTTCCAGACCCGGCAGTTTGCCGTCGAACTGGATCATTTCGAGCGAAGCGCCGCCGCCCGTGGAGACGTGGGAGAACTTATCGGCATAGCCGAACTGTTTGACCGCCGCCGCGGAATCGCCGCCGCCGACGACCGAGAAGGCGCTCTTGTTCGCCGCAATCGCCTTGCAGATGCCGAGGGTTCCCTTTTCGAATCCCGGCTTCTCGAAGACGCCGCACGGTCCGTTCCAGAAGATGGTCTTCGCGTTCTTGATGTACGCGGAGAAGACATCGACCGTGTTCGGTCCGATATCCATGCCTTCCATGCCGTCCGGCAGATCGTAAACGTTGACCGTCTTGACGACCTTCGGATCGTCGAACGAATCGGCCACGACCGTCTGGTTCGGAAGGATGATCTTGCCCGAGGCCAGGCACTTGCGCGCATAGTCGAGCTGGTCTTCCTCGACATAGGAAGTACCAGTCTTATAGCCCTGCGCGCGGAAGAACGTGTACGCCATGGCGCCGCAGATGAGGACGTTATCGCACTTCTTGAGCAGCGAATCGATGACCTGAATCTTCGAAGAGACCTTCAGACCGCCGAGGATGGCGATGTACGGTCTTTCATCCGGCTGCGGGTTGACACAGCGTCCGAGGGCCTTGATTTCCTTTTCGACCAGGTAGCCGTAAGCGACCGGTTTGCCTTCCTTCTTCATTTCGGAAGGGATGCCGACAGTCGTCGCGTGGGCCCTGTGGGCGGATCCGAACGCGTCCATAACGTAGGCGTCGCCTAAAGACGCCCAATACGCGGAGAGTTCCGGATCGTTCTTGCTCTCGCCTTTTTCATAACGGGAGTTCTGCATTAAGAGGACGTCGCCGTCCTTGAGGGAAGCGATCTTGGATTCGAGTTCCTCGCCTCTAGTGGCGTTGGAGAAGACGACTTCCTTGCCGAGCAGTTCGCCTAAACGGACGGCGACCGGAGCGAGCGAGTTCTTCTTCTTGGCCTTTTCGATTTCTTCCGGAGTCTTCTTGAAATCGATCTTGCCCAGATGCGACATCAGGATGACCTTCGCGCCTTTGGCAATCAGGGTCTTGATGGTCGGCAGGGCGGCGACGATACGGTTGTCGTCGCGGATGGTTCCGTCATCCTTGAACGGGACGTTGAAGTCGACGCGGACAATGACTTTCTTTCCCTTGACTTCTAATTCATCGACAGAGTGTTTCATGTTACTTTCTCCTTTATTTAAGGTTTGAACGTCTTGAGTAGAAAAATGTCCAAAGGGTCATCCCCTTTGGACAAGGACTTCAATTGCTTACTTGGTGAGGATTTCGCCGTAGAGCTTGGCAAGTCTCATCATCTGGCAGGTGAACGAATATTCGTTGTCGTACCAGGAAGCGACTTTGACGAACGTGACATCACCGGCCGGGATCAGCATGGTGAGAGTCGAATCGAAGATCGAGCCTTCGGTGCGTCCGAGGATATCCGAAGAGACGATTTCGTCGGTGGAATAACCGAGAACGCCCTTCAGTTCGCCTTCGGAGGCCTTCTTCATCGCGTCGTTGATTTCTTCGACGGTCGCTTCCTTCTTTAAGAGGAGCGTGCAGTCGCAGATGGAGCCGTCGGTGACCGGGACGCGGATCGCGTTGCCGTTCAGTCTGCCGTTGAGTTCCGGAATAACCTTGCCGACAGCCTTAGCGGCACCGGTCGTGGTCGGGACGATGTTGGCGGCACCCGCTCTCGAACGGCGGATGTTGGAGCCGGCGAGATCGAGGATTCTCTGGTCGTTGGTGTAGGCGTGGACCGTGGTCATGGTTCCGCCGATGACGCCGAAGGTATCGTTTAACACCTTCATCATCGGGGATAAGCAGTTCGTGGTGCAGGAAGCGCCGGAAATGATGGTCTGATCCTTGGTGAGCTTGTCGGTGTTGACGCCGTAGACGTAGGTCGGGATGTCCTTAGAAGAAGACGGAGCGGAGATGATGACACCCTTCGCGCCGTTCTGCATATGGACGTCGCCGTCTTCGTGGCTCTTTAACCGTCCGGTGCATTCAAGGACGATGTCGACGCCGTATTCGCCCCACTTCAAATCGTGCGGATCCTTCTTGCCGAGAACCGGGATCTTGACACCGTCAATGATGATGTCGTTGGCCTCGTCGGAAGAGACCTCGTGTCCGGTCCATCTGCCGTGGGTGGTATCGTACTTTAAGAGATAAGCGAGCGTCTTCGCATCGACCAAATCGTTGATGGCGACGACGTCGAAGACTTTCTTGCCTTCTTCTTCATTCATCTGATAGGCTCTGCGTAACGCAAGACGACCAATGCGGCCGAAGCCGTTGATGGCTAACTTAATAGACATTCAAATATGTCCTCCTTAACGACTAAAATATAACACAAAAAAGGCGGGGTAGTAAACTGATAAGACCCGCCCCGAAACACTTTTTACAGAAAAACAAACGGTAAACGTTTTCTTAGCTAACTAAAATGATTAAAAAGTATAAAAATAAACAAAAAACTAAGGTTAGAGAATCGTTCGACTACCTGTCCTTCAGTTTCTCCGCGTCGAGGTGGAACTTCCGGAAGATATGGACCACGCCGGACTTGGTGATCGTTACGCCTAGACGCTGGGCCAGTGAGGATAGTTCGCTGTAGGAAGCGTCCGGATTTTCCTTCCTCAGTTTCCGTAAAAGGGCTGCCTTTTCCGTGAAATAGACTTCCCCGTACATGTTCTCGAGGGTTGCGATGTCCTCCAAGTCCTGCTGGCCTTTTTTTAAGGCCTTGGAGTAATTCGCCTGAGCGCAGATGTCGAGCCGGTTCTCATTGTTGAAGAAGTCCCGTTCGAGCCTCTTCGACTCGTATTCCATCATCATGTTCACCGCCCCGATGTAGCCTAAGAACACCGAGATCTGGTCCGACTGCTTCAGATATAAGACGTACTTCCCGCGCCGGACGATCTTCTTGAAATTCATCGTGGTTTCCCCGGAGAACGACTGGAGCTTGATCAGCACCCGGTCGGCTTCCTTCTCCTCGTTGAAGACGATTTCGCAGTAATAGTGCCCTTTGGCCGGGCTCGAGATCTGTCCGGAAGCCAGGAAGCATCCCATGAGAAACCCGTGGAAATCCGTATCGTTCAGGAATTTGTTCGTCGAGACCATCGGGGAGAAATCCTTCATGATCTCCAGATCCTCGAGGATTTCCGCGGCCTTCTCATTCACCTCGACGTGGTAGAGCGTCGCCTTGTTTAAGCGCAGTTCCTTGGTGAACGTCAGTTTCGGCTGCACCCCGTACAGTTCCTTGATGGAGGAAAAAGCAAGCTTCGCCGCCGGGGAGCAGGACGTCGTGAAGCGCAGCCCGACCTGCGGCAGCAACGACAGAGTTCCCGAGTAGCGGACGAAACCGGAAAGAATCGCCTTCTTTTCACGCGCGTCGTGCTCGGAGAGGGCGATTTCTTCCTTGATCCTCCTGGAGAAAGTAAGCTGTCCGTTCATCTTCTGAAGTCCGAATCTTTCTTAAAACACGAAGCTAGTTCTTCTTATTCAGAGACGTCAGATACGAACGCGCGGAAACCGCGGCGACCCCGCCGTCGGACACCGCCGTGACGACCTGGCGCAAAACCGCGTTACGCACATCCCCGACCGCGAACAGGCCCGGGACGGACGTACGCATGTGGTCGTCGACCCGGATGTTCCCTTTTTCGTCGAGGACGTCCATGTAGCCTAAGAAATCCGCCATCGGGGTCGCTCCCAAAAACAGGAAGAACCCTTCGACCGCGATCTTCTCTTCCTTGCCGTCGACATGCTTCAAAGTCAGAGACTCGAGTCTCCTCTTCCCTTCGGAAGAAACGACCTTCACGTTTTCTTTATAGATTACTTTCGGATTCGTTAAGACTTCCTTCACCAAGGCGGGATCTGCCGAAAAGGAAGAACCTTCGTTCAGCAGATAGACCGGGTTGCACAGGCTCGCCAGATACAGCGTGTCCTTCATCGCTTCGGAAGAATTCCCGATGATCGCGACCGGCTTGTTCTTGTGGAAAGGAGCGTCGCATTCGGCGCAGCGGGAAATCCCGTTCTCGAAATAGGCTTCCGAGCCGGGGACTTTGAACGGCTTCTCACGGATGCCCGTGGCGATGATGACCGTTTGGAAAATGTACGAATCCTTGTCGGTCTTCAGAGTGAACGTCCCGTCCGCGTTCTGCGCGACGGAACGGACGGATTCCTTTTTGACTTCGATATGGAAATGCTCGACCTGCTTCTCGAAATCGTCCGCGAGTCCCTTGGCTTCGCCGAAGTATCCCGGATAGTTCTCGATTTCTTTCATCACGCGGAGCTTCCCGCCGATTTCCTTCTCTTCGAAGCAGACCGGGAAGACGTTGCCTCTGGCCAGATAGATGGACGCCGCGATTCCCGCGGGCCCCATGCCCACGATCGCCGCCGGACGGATATTTTCGCTCATGTTCGTTTTCTCCTTCTCCTACCGACCCCATTATAAAAGAAAGGGCTGAAGGAAACACGATAAACGCAACTCCCTACAGGACTCTTACTTCCGTTTCCTTCTCCCCAGCGCGGATTTTCAGGATTCCCTTTTTCCCCGCGCGGACCCACATCAGGGCGTTCCCGTAATAGGTCGTATACGTCCCGCTTAAAAAGCTCTCCTCCGTGCGCGGAATCGCCGAGCCGAAGGCGAGGAGATCCCCGTTCGAGATAGAGACGCGTACCGTCCTGTCCGCGTTCGACTCGACGGTCTTTTCATCCCCGATATAGACCCGGACGGCGAAGCGTTCCCCGGTCCGGACCGAAGAAGGCGCGAGGATATGAAGGTCTTCCTTTGACGCGGAGACGAGTTCGTTTCTTCCCCATTCCGTCCCGTCGGAGTGATACGCGACCGCCTCCAGTTTTCCGGGCTTATAGGCGAGTCTGAACTTCGCGCATTTGTCCTTCAGTTTCTTCTTCCCGGCTTTCTTTCCGTTCAGATAGAGGACGGCGTACGCTCCTTCCGCGTAGACTTCGACCGTCGCTTTCTTCCCCTCGCATCCTTTCCAGGACCAGGAAGGGACGGAGTTCGTCCCCCTCCAGACCATCTGGGTCGGGCGGATCCTCCCGTGGTTCAAAGGCCGGACCGAGATCGCCGGCTTATCGAGCCGATGCCACGCGGCTTGGGCCATAAAGGCTTCCCCGGTCGGATGGAAGAGGATGTCGTACGCCCCGGTGTCCGCGAGCAGCCACGGATACGGTTTTTCAAAGCTGTGCGCGTCTTTGGTATACGCCCACGCCCCGATCCCGACTTCCCCGAGGTAATCGACGGCGGTCCACATGAAATCCCCGATGAGATACGGCAGTTCCTCCGCGTATCTCCAGTTCTTGACGATGTCGTACGGGAACGTCTCGCTCCCCACGATGACGCGCTCAGGGTGCTTCTTCCCGTCGAGGCGGTAGCGTCCGGAAGCATAGTTGTATCCGCAGACGTCGAGGGAGGAGAAGAACGGGGAGGAAGCCCTGTCCGTCTTCTTTCCTTTCGACATGTTGTTCATCGCCGGCCCGACGAAGTTGGTGATCATGTTGAACAGCGTCGAGTTCAATCCGCTCAGCTTCGTGTCGGTCTTGTCCTTCTTTCCGCCTTCCTTCTCGTCGTACATGCCTTTCCCCTTGTACGCCGAAGTCAGGATCATCAGATTGATTCCGGCCGTGACGAAGCGGGTCGGGTCGAGCGAGCGGAAGAGATTCGCAATCTCCTTCCCTTTCTCAACCCCTTTCTTCTTCGCCGGTTCGGAAATCTCGTTTCCGATCGAATACAGGATCACCGACGGGCGGTTATAGTCCCTACTCACGACCGCGCGGATATCGTCCTCATAATTCTTCTCCCAGACCGAAGCGTAATCGTAATGGGACTTATGGTAATACCACATGTCCCACATCTCGTCCATCACGTAGATTCCCAGCTCATCGCACGCGTCCAATAGATCCGGCGAGACCGGGTTATGCGCCGAGCGAATCGCGTTGAACCCGGCTTCCTTCAGCAGCTTCGCCTTGCGGTATTCGGCTTCCTTGAACGAGACCGAACCGAGGATGCCGTTATCCGCGTGGAGGCAGCCTCCCCTTAAAAGCGTCTTCTTCCCGTTCACGAACAGGCCCCGATTCGAGATTTCGATCTTCCGAATCCCGAACTTCACGCTCAGCTCGTCCCCGTTATAAGAAGCGACGCACGTATAAAGCTTCGGGGAGTTTTCGTCCCAGAGCGAGACGCCGTTTAATCCGATTTCCCCGTCTTTTCCCTCGTAAATTTCTTTCTCCCCGTCCAGGATCTTCACGGAAAGAGGAAGCCCGCCGGTGTGCTCGACCCGAATCCGGACGGGGTCGACAGAAAGAGTCGTAATCCGGACGCTCTCGGGAAGAAGCGGATGTTCCTTTCCGGTCCAAAGATAGACCGGGCGGTAGATTCCCGCCCCGCTGTACCACCTAGAGTCCGGCTGGTCCTTATTTTCGCACTCGACCCTCAGCTCGTTCTTTCCTTCCCTGAGATGCCCGTCGAGACGGACGAAGAAAGGAAGATACCCGTAATCGTTCTCCTTGATGAGTTCCCCGTTCAGAAACACCTTCGCGTTCTTATAGACTCCCCCGAACTGCAGAAGGGCGCTCTCCGAAGAGGGTTTATCGAACGTCTTTGTATAGACGTAACTCCCGCCATGGAAATACGCTTCGCCCGAGCCGGAAGGAGAATCCTTTTTCCTCGCCGTCTCCAGCATGGCGTCGTGGGGCAGATTCAGTTTCCGGAACGTCTTCCCGTCCGAAGAAAAATTCCAGTCCTCGTTGAAATCCGAACGAACCATAAAGAAACCCGTCCTTTCTACTTTTCATTGAAAGACCTTTTCGTATTTTCGTCAATCACAATCAGTTCCGTACCCGTGAAGAAGGCGAACAGACGGATGTCGTCGACATTTAAAGCCGTCGCTGACTGCTCCCACAGGCAAGCCCGTGGGGTCTGATTACCAAGTGTAGCTTGTAATCGTACATCATTTTCAGATTTTGGAGTTACAAGTGTAAATCTGTTTGAACCAGGACTTTTATTACCAAGCAATCCAACGACCACATGAGCGGTAAATTTCTGCCTTACGGCAAGGACGTACAGTCAATCGCCCTGATATGAAGTTGTTAAGCTACTTGTCGTTATGTCGTAATTTGTTTCTACCTCTTTTCTATCCTTTCCAATCCGATCGGATTCACCGGAATCTGGCCCTTTTCCAAAACAGGATCCCCGCAAAAGCACATGATAGAAACGAACGGAGAAAATGATCATAAATCGGAAGGAAAGAAATCAAAATCAGGAGGGGATTCCGTCCAGAAGCCAATCGATCAGATTGATCACGCGGATCCCCTCGATATCCGACTGACCTCTGTCCGTAGTAAGGACATAGCGCGCGTAATGGTCGTCGAGCGCGTAGAACGGTCGGATTTCCCTCTCCCGCGTCTTCTCGTCATTCAGCGACTGAGTTACCTGGAAATACGATACGGACCCGTTCTTCTCCGCGCGGAAATCGATCTCGAGCGTGCCGATTTTCCCTATGCTCACGCGGTATCCGCGCCGCAGCAGTTCAAAATAGACCAGGTTCTCCAAAGCGAATCCGGTATCGTAGGAAGAATAGCCGAGGAGACAATTCCGTAAGCCCAGATCGACGATGTAGAACTTTCCGTTTGTCTTCAGGAGCTGTTTTCCTTTGCAGTCGAACCGGTTCGCCTCGTAAAAAACGAACGCTTCCTTCAGCCCTTCGGTATAGTCCTGGACCTTGTGGTTGCCGAGCGTGTCCATCCGGCTGAGCTTCATGTTTTCGTTGATGGCGCCCGTGATCCGGTTGTAGGAATATTCCTTCCCGATGTTGTCGGCCAAAAAAACGGACAGTTTCCTTAGCAGGAGCGGATCGGAGATCTTCGTTGTTCCTTTCCTCTCCTCCCTCTGGAGGATGTCGTTAGAAACGACCGTGTTGTAGATGCTCTCCAGATAGAGCGAAGCCGTCTCTTCCGAAAGTTCCAGCTCGGAAAGGCCCGGCATTCCCCCGTATTTCAGATAGGCAGAAAACAGGTCTTCCGGCCGGTATTCCTTCCCGTCCCGCCCGTAACAGCGCCAGAGCGTTCCGCCGGCAGGTGATTTTTCTTTTGCCGATTGAACATCGCGGAAATCCAGGAATTCCCGGAAAGACAGGGGCAGGATTGGGATTTCCACGTAGCGTCCGGACAGCAGGGTGGAGAACTCGCTCGAAAGCATGTGGGAATTCGAACCCGTGATGTAGATGTCCGCGGAAAGATCCGCCCGGATGGAATTCACAGCTTTCTCCCATCGGTCCACCATCTGGGGCTCGTCGAAGAAGAGATAGTTCTTCTGGTCTTTGACGGTATGGGAAACGACATACTGATACACTTCCCGGTACGACATCGTGTTGAATTTCAGGGACTCGAAATTCATCTTGAGGATCCTTTCTTCCTTGATTCCCTGTTCCTTCAGTTTCTCGATCATCAAGTCGAGAAGTTTCGATTTTCCGCAGCGGCGGATGCCGGTGACGATCTTGATGCTGTCCGTGTCCTTGAACCGTAGCAGCTCGTCAAGAAAATAATCCCTGTGTTTCAGAGTCATAACGGATTCCTCCTATAATAAATATAACAAAGTTTTTGCTGGCTTCAGCAAAAAGTTTAAAAAATCGAAAGTTTTTGCTGTACTCAGCAAAAACTTTAAAGCGCGTGTTGGCCTTGATAAATGAAATACCTTCTTGTATTTCAAAGGAATTTACCTGATTTATGAACAAAAAGGACGGCCTTTCCGGCCGTCCGACGAGTTTTTATTCCTTGACGGATTTCTTTTTCTTTTCGAGGAAATACGGAATCAGGTGATTTAAGAGAATTGCGACGAGACCGATAATCACGAACGCGAGTCCCATCCAGACCGCCTGCATGGAATTCACGATGCCGGTGTTCCCTCCGTTATCCGCTCCCATGTTGAACTTCGGATCGCGCAGAGGTTCGAGGATCATGCGGACGATGCCGTACCAGACGAAGTACATGAACGCCTGGTCGCCGATACGGTAGTGCCTGTTCTCGAGATACGGGACGGCACGCGTAATCAGGAAATATCCCCCGATGTTCAGGACCGATTCGAGGAAGAAGAGCGGAACGCGGTACGAGCCGGCGATATTCATCCGTTCCATCAGCACGCCGAGGAATCCCCAGCTCGACGGATCGGAAATCGCGACGCCGTAGACTTCCTGGTTCATGAAATTTCCCCAGCGTCCGAAAATCTGTCCGATGAGGATGGTCGGGACGGAACAGTCGAGCGCGTCGAGGAGATTCCATCCCTTCCGGCGGATGAGGATCACCAGGATTCCCGTGAGGATGCCTCCGATCGCCCCACCCTGGATGGCGAGCCCGCCCTGCCAGATCTTGAAAACGTTCGTGAAATCATCGATGAACTGGGTCGAGCCGTTTTCGCCCGGCCAAGTCGCGATGACGTACCAGATGCGCGCCCCGACGATGCCGCCCGGGAACGCCCAAAGGAACACCGAATCGAACACGTCGTTCGGCAGGCCGCGTTTGTGCGCGCGGTAGTTCGAGACGTAGAGCGCCAGAAGCGCCCCGCCGAGAATGATGAGGGCGTACCAGCGGATGCTCAGGCCGAAAAGCGTGAATCCGATGTTGTGCCCCTCGGAATTCAGAATCCAATCGTATGCGGACATGTTTTATTCCCTGCCTTCCATCTCTTTTGCTTTCTTCTGACGGGCTTCGTCCATGACTTTCTCGAATTCCGCCAGCGAATCGTAGCCGGATTCCTTCAGTTTGAAATTGGTGACCGCGACTTCGATCAGTTCGAACATCGAGCGTCCGGAGCTGACCGGCAGACGGGCGTAAGGGATCTTCACGCCGAGATAATCGATCGTCTCGTTCTTCTGGCCGGTGCGGTCCACGATGGGATCCGCCGGATCGAACTGGCGCAGATCGATGCAGTAACGGATGTGGGATTTCCTCTTGATGGAGTTAATGCCGAACATCCTCGGCACGTTGATCAGACCGATTCCGCGCACTTCCATCATGCCGTAGGTGATGTCCGGGGACGAACCTTCGAGCCGTCCGCGCACGTTGCGGATCTCGACCTTGTCGTCCGAGACGAGGATGTGTCCTTTTTTAATCAGATCCAGAGCGATTTCGGATTTACCGATGCCGGAGTCGCCCATGATGAGCGTGCCGGCGCCGAAGATCTCCATGAGGTTCGCGTGGATCGAGGTGTGCGGGGCGAGCTTCTCGCTCAGCCAGTTCAGCACGTCCGCTTCAAAGACCGCGGTGTCCTCCTCGGTCGAAAGGATCGGGCAGTCTTTCCGCGAAGCCGCCTTCTTGATTTCCTCGGGGACGGAATCTCCCCTGCCGTGGCAGACGACCAGTCCCGGCGTCTCCTCGGAGCAGATCTGGACGAACGCCGAATAGATCTGTTCGGGCGTCATCGTCTTCAGATAGGCGAATTCCTTGTTTCCTAGGACGACTAGACGCGAGCGCTGGTGGTATTCGAAGAATCCGGTCATCTCGAGTCCCGGCCGGTCGACCTCGATCACGTGGAAAGGACGCGACAAAGCTGCCTCGTCACCCTGGATGACGGTGAGATCGAACTGGCGGACGAGATCTTTGACCGTTAATGTTTTCATGAATCCGTTCCTATTTCTTTTCTAAAGTTATTCTACTCGCTTTCTTCCCGAAGAAAAAGCGGACCTACGCGCAGTATTTGGGAAGATATTTCCGCAGATACTGACCCGTGTAGGAAGATGCGCATTCGGCGACCTGTTCGGGCGTTCCCTCCACGACGACCTGTCCGCCCCGGTCTCCGCCTTCGGGCCCGAGGTCGACGATCCAGTCGGCGCACTTGATGAAATCGAGGTTGTGCTCGATGACGATGACCGTGTTGCCCTGCTCGACGAAGCGGTCGAGGACTTTGACCAGGCGGGAGATATCGTCGATATGTAGACCCGTTGTCGGTTCGTCGAGGATGTAGAGCGTGTCCCCAGTCGAGGCTTTCTCGAGTTCGTACGCGAGCTTGACGCGCTGCGACTCGCCGCCGGAAAGGGTCGGAGAACCCTGGCCGATGCGGATATATCCCAGTCCGACGTCCACGAGCGTCTGCAGCTTCTTCCGGATCGAAGGAACGTCCGCAAAGAAATCAACCGCTTCTTCCGCGCGCATGTTCAAAACGTCGTAGATGCTCTTGCCGTGGTAGAGGCAGGAGAGGATCTCGTCGGTATATCTCTTCCCGTGGCAGACCGGGCAGGTCACGTAGACGTCCGGCATGAACGCCATCGAGATCTTCGTGACGCCGTTGCCCTGGCAGGCTTCGCACCGCCCGCCCTTGGTGTTGAACGAGAACGAAGACTTCGTGAAGCCCTTAAGCTTAGCCTCCCTCGTCTCGGCGAACACCGCGCGGATGTCGTCGAAGACGTTGATGTACGTCGCCGGGTTCGAGCGCGGGGTCGCCCCGATCGGATCCTGGTCGACGTTGATGACCTTGTCGAAATACTTCAGTCCGTCGATCTTCGTGTATTCTCCCGGCGTTTCCTTGCTGGAACCGAGTTGTCTTCTCAAAGCTTTATAGAGGATTTCGTTCACGAGCGAGGATTTTCCCGAGCCCGAGACGCCCGTCACGAGGTTCAGCGCCCCCGTCTTGAACGTGACGTCGATATTCTTCAGGTTGTGGCATCTCGCCCCGCGGACCACGAGCTTGTGGACGCCCGGACGACGGAATTCCGGAACCGGGATCGATTTCTTTCCGCTCAGGTACTGTCCGGTGATTGAATCCGGGACGTTCACGATCCCTTCGGGTTTTCCGGCGTACATGATTTTTCCGCCGTGGTCGCCCGCGCCCGGTCCGACGTCGACTAGGAAGTCGGCCGCCCTCATCGTGTCCGTATCGTGTTCGACGACGATCAGGGTGTTCCCGAGATCGCGCATTTCCTTCATGGTTTTGATCAGACGGTCGTTGTCGCGCTGGTGCAGCCCGATCGACGGTTCGTCGAGGACGTAGACGATGCCCGAAAGCTTCGACCCGATCTGGGTCGCCAGGCGGATGCGCTGGGATTCGCCGCCGGAGAGCGTCATCGCCTCCCGGCTCAGCGTCAGATAGTCGAGTCCGACGTCGCAGAGGAACTGCAGGCGGTTGCGGATCTCGTTCACGACCATGTCCGCGATGGCGTGCTGCGTCTCGGTGAGATGAATGTTCCTGAACCATTCGAGGCACTCGTTCAGAGGCATGCGGCAGACGTCGTCGATGTTCTTCCCGTCGACGTAGATGGCCAGAACCTTTTCGTTCAGACGCGCCCCGTGGCAGGTCGGGCATTCGCGGGAACTCATGAACGTCCCGTAGTACTCCTTCATCCACGACGAGGTCGTGTTCTGATAGAGGCGGTTCAGCTTGGTCAAAGCCCCTTCGGCGGCGGTCTTGTTGAGCGTCGAGCCGTTTCTCGTCTTCACGGTGTACCGCACTGGTTCCTTCGGACCGTAGAAGACGATGTCCTTCTGGGCCTTGGTCAGGGAGCGGAACGGTTTGTCGAGAGGAATCTTGTAGGCTTTGCAGATATGCTCCAGGTCGAGCCAGTCCATGGTCTCGACCTCCTGCTTATTCACCGAGTAGAAGCGCAGAGCCCCTTCCTCGATGGAAAGGTCCGGGTTCGGGACGAGCAGATCCGGGTCGGCCGAAATGATTTCGCCTAAGCCCTTGCAGTCCGGGCAGCAGCCGAGCGGGTTATTGAACGAGAACAGGCGCGGTTCGATCTCCGGGACGGAGAACCCGCAGACCGGGCAGGAATGGTGTTCCGAATAGAGCTTCTCCTCCCCGTCAGCGGACACGTTCACGTATCCGTTCCCGATGTCCAGGGCGGATTTCACCGCTTCGAGGACGCGCTCTTTGGAATCCGGTTTGAGGACGATGCGGTCGATCACGATGTAGATCGTGTGCTTCGCGTTCTTGTCGAGAAGAGGGACGGTCTGGTAACGCTGTTCCGCTTCCGCGTCAATCTTCATCCGGTTGAAGCCCGCTTTCAAAAATTTCGCGATGTCGTCGGCGAACGTCCCCTTCTCGTTCCGCGCGAGCGGGGCCATGACCTCGATATGGGTCCCTTCCGGACGATCCATGATTAGATTCGCGATCTGCTGGGCCGTCAAGGCTTCGATCTTGATGTGGTGGTGCGGGCAGTACGCCTCCCCGATGCGCCCGAAGAGAAGACGCAGGTAGTCGTAAATCTCCGTGACCGTCCCGACCGTCGAGCGCGGGTTGTGGGACTTGGTCTTCTGGTCGATCGAAATCGTCGGGGTCAGTCCGTCGATCGAATCGACGTCCGGCTTCTCGTACGAGCCTAAGAACTGGCGGGCGTACGAGGAAAGGGACTCGACGTAGCGTCTCTGCCCTTCGGCGAAGATCGTGTCGAACGCCAGGGTCGACTTGCCCGAGCCGGACACGCCCGTGAAGACGACCAGCGCGTTCTTCGGAATGGTCAGATCGACGTTCTTCAGATTGTTTTCCCTCGCCCCTTTGATAACGATTTCTTCTTTATCCATACTCGTAAAACCTCGTGAATCATTATATCGGAAAAAGCCTTCCCTCTCTCCGGATTTACACCGAAACTTGCGCCTGCTTTTTTTCGAAGAGAAGAAAGGCCGGAATCTCCGTCCTGAAACCGGACTTCCGGATCAGCGGAACATCATGTCCGGGTTCATCTCGCCCGGATCCTTCCAGTCGATCCCGCGCTTCTTAAACGCTTCCTTGATGATCGCCCAGCGTTCCTGCGGGGTCGTCGTCGTTTTCTTGTCGATCTCGGCGTACGCCTCTTCCATGACTTCGTCGTAGGCCTTCTGGAATTCTTCGCTCGCCTCGACCGGATCGTGCTTCAGGTACCCTCTTCCCTCGAGAGCCGAGATCGGAAGGGCGCTCGCGTCCTTGTAGGTCGACTCGAGCTCTTCCTTCGTCGGCAAGAACGAAGGATCCGTCCGGTCGTAGACGAGGTTGATCAGTTCCTTCTGCTTGAATCCGGCCGCAAGAGCCAAAGGCAGCCCGGCGTCCAGAGCGAGCCTGTCGGCCGCGCCGTAGGCCCTGGCCGCGTCTTCAAAATCCATGAACGAGGAAATGTCCTGACCGAGGGCGGCCAGCGCCTGGCAGATCGCTTCGGCTTCCTTCCCTGCCAATTCGGATGAAGCGTAGTTCTCGTAGATCCTTAACGCTTCCCTGGCGTAGATCCTTCCTCTCCAGGAATGCATGTTCAGACGGAAGGCGCGGACGATCATGCAGTCGAGGGCCGCGACGTCGATCGCGTCCTGCATCATGCCGTGGTCCTTCAGGTTGTTCTTTAAGGACACCAGCATCTCCCCGACCCCGTCCGTGCGGTAACTCTTCAGATCCGCGACGCACGCCTGATAGATTTCCTTGACCTGCGCGTCCGTGAGACGGATGTTTTCCTTCAGTAAATCCAACGCTTCCTGTCTTTCCATGTTCCTTCTTTCCTTCCGGAGAAAATTATACCATCCTCTTCCTTATATCCAAGGAAGGACGCGCGGAAAAGCCGGTTCTTGCCGTAAAAAAGAAACGGGAATTCCCTTACTTTCCGAAAACCGAATCCCAAATCTCCGCGTCGGAGGAATCCTTAGAAAGATCCGTCCGGGTCAGAACGACGTCCTCCGGGCGTTTCCCTTTATACGAGTAATCTCCGCCTTCAGGCAGAACGACCACGCGTTTCCCGTCCTCGATCCCGTAATAGACGGACGAATCCGTTTCGACGGGCAACCCGTCCTTGAACGAAGCGACGAGCGTATTTCCGTCATAGAACTCACCGGTGAACGCGGACTCCGATACGAGCGTGTAATATTCGGAAGAGTACGGAAGGATGTTCGAAGCGTAATCCGGATCCTCGGCGGAAATATACGCGAAGTTCGTTTCGAAACTGTGGGAATACGCCAGTTTCACCAGTCCCATCAGAACGCTCTGCGCCGAAATCCCGTTCATTTTCTCTTCGGTCAAGGAAGAAACGCCTAAAAGCGTGCATAAGGCGCTCGGATCTATTTCCTTCACGCGCAGAAGCGAAAAGACCAGGCCCTTCGTCCCCTCTCTAAGGGTTTGTTCTTCCGGTTCGAACGGAATCTTCGGATTCAGTTCCTCGAAGAACGGGACGAGAAGGGAAGTCATTTCCGCTCCGTTTCCCGAAACGAACGCGGAAATCAGAGCGGATTTCTTTTCGTCCGTGAAATACGCGTCCGCTTCGTCCGAGAGGGTGTTCGCGGAGAAAGTAGAATCCTTCGCGTTAATCGAGACCAAGAGCGGGACGAGGAGATCCTGCAAAGATGAGACGTACGTCCGGCGGTCTCCGATCCCTTCCCCGAGAGCGGAAACCAGTCCGTCTAGGAATCTTCCCTGCTTGGGATGGATTCTCACGTCCTGAACGCTGTAGACGGACGTTCCGACCGTCTCGCTCCCGAAGTAGTTCCACGAGGAATACGGGAAGCTGTCCAGCGCGGTCCCGAAGAGGGCGTTAAACTGATTCAGGGCTTCTTTCTGGGTTTCCGCGTAGTACAGGCTATAAGGGTTATTCAAAACGTGGTCGGTGCCGTACCTCGTGAAGGAAAGGTTCTTCATCGGCACGGACGGAACGATGTCCGAAACGTTCACGACATTGAAGATATTCGCGTATTTGCTTCCTTTTTGTTCTTTCTTCTCTTCTTCGGAATCATACTGGACGGTCCTCGCCGGTTCGAGGCAGTAGAAGAAGCAGCGTTCTTTCGACAGAGCGGAATCCGGGGATTCTTCAATCGCCCGGTCGACTTTCGCCCCGACCAGGTTCAAGACGCTCCCGCCGCGGGAATATCCGCTTCCCCAGAGGACGGCTTTTCCCGATACATTCTTTTGCAGATATTCGTTTAACGAAGAAAAGACCGTATCCGCGGCTTTTTGGAATCCGAGATGTTCCCCGTTTCCGGGCCCGACCTCGAAGTTCCCGCCCCATTCCGAACCGTAATCCGAGCTGCGAATGCCGAGATATACCAGGCTGTCCCCGCCGGAAAGTTCCTTCCTGGCGAAGAAATACGCGACGGAATCCTGTTCAGGATTGCCGTCGAATCCGCACGCTTCGAATCCTGTGAACCCGAGACGGGTCAGGATGTGTTTGATCCCGCTGCTCTGGTTCGATAAAGCCGTCGACGAGCGGGAGGAAAGCAATAAGGACGCCGCGGCGATCTTCGGAGAATACGAGAAAGAGGAATCCGAGAAATACGAGTCGGAGTAATGCAGTTTTGTCGGGCCTTTCGTCATATACTGGGCCGGTAGGGCGAAGTCGATCGTCTTCTCTTCTTCCTCCCGGGAAGAAATCGAAGAGGACGAATCAAAAGAACTGGCGGAAGCTTCCGAAACGGAGGAAGATGCGTCCTTCGAGCAGGCTCCTAATAAGAGGGCACCGGCCAAGAACAGAGCGAGGAATTTCTGTTTTCTTTCCATACCTTCATTCTACCACAGGAAGGGCCGCCTTCCGTCCTTACAAAAAAGGGAAGGCGTATGAATTCCTTCCCCTTGCTTAACCGGTCTTAGGGGGGTCCGTTCTTCGGAATCCCCGTTCATTCCTGTTTTATTTCGAAACTTTGTATTTCTTCCAGAGGCGCATGTCGTTCAGGATCATCAGCAAGGTCATCCCCGTATCCGCGGTGACGGCGAGATACATGTTCGAGATGCCGAGGAAGGACAGGATCATGATCGCCGCCTTGAACGCAATCGGAAGGACGATGTCCTCTAAGGCGATCTCCATGGTCTTTTTGGAAATCTTCTTGGTCAGAGCGAGCGTCTCGAGGTTGTCGTTCATGATGACGATGTCCGCCGACTCGTTCGCCGCGTCGCTCCCGAGCTGTCCCATCGAAACGCCGACGTCGGAAGCGAGCAAAGCCGGAGCGTCGTTGATGCCGTCCCCGACGTAGACCGTCTTTTGGGAGTCTTTCTTGATTTCGCGGAGCTTCTCGAGCTTTTCCTGCGGGAGGAGTTCCCCTTCCGCCCGGTCGAGAGAGAGTTCCTTAGCGACGTCCTCGGCGATTCTCTTATTGTCCCCGGAGAGCATCACGAGGCTCTTCACCTTTTCCTTCTTCAGTTCCTTCATCGCGTCCGACGCGTTCTCCTTGACCGTGTCCGAGACAATGACGTATCCGACGACTTCGTCCTTCGAAGCCATGTAGATCACCTTGTACGGGCTCTCCACGTCGGTCACGGACGGATTCACCGAGACGATGTAGGAATAATCCCCGACGAAATAGGTCTTTCCGCCAAGCTTCCCAACGAGTCCTTTTCCCGGAACGTTCCTGAAATCCTGCACGTCCTCTAGTTTCATCCCGTTGGCGCTCTCTAAGATTGACACGGCGATCGGATGGGTTGAATTCGCCTCGAACGAAGCGATTTTCCTCAAAGCTTCTTCCGAGCTCACTTCGCGGACGTGGAACTTCCCTTTGGTCAGCGTCCCCGTCTTATCGAAGACGAACGTATCCGCCTTGGCGAAATTCTCCAGGGCGTCCCCGCCCTTGATCAGAATCCCGTAACGGGACGCGCGTCCGATCGAGATGAAGAACGCCAGCGGGACCGAAATGACGATCGCGCACGGGCAGGAGATGATGAGGATGTTGCACGCCTGGTATAAAGCGTCGTGCCAGCCGCTCTCCCAGCCTCTGACGCCCCAGCCGATAACAAATGTCAGCAGCGCGACAAGGATGGCGCTCGGCGTGTAGTATTTAGCGAACTTATCGATGAAACGCTCGGATTTCGCGCGTTTTTTCTCTTCATTATGGACCAAATCGAGCACTTTCGACAGGGTCGAATTCTTGAATTCCTTCTCCGTCCTTAAAAGCAGGACCCCGTTTCCATTCACCGAGCCCGAGAAGACCTTCGAGCCTTCTAAGACTTCGATCGGCGCGGATTCGCCGGATAAGGAAGACGTGTCGAGCGTCGAATTCCCGGCGACGACCGTTCCATCGATCGGGACTTTCTCCCCCGGCAGGATCTTTAAGACTGAGCCGACTTCGACACTTTCAGGATCCGCGTCGTGCGCGTTTCCTTCCCCGTCCACCACGTGGGCGAGTAGCGGCATGTCGTTGATGAGGTTCTCAATGGATTCCTTCGAGCGGTCCGAAGCGAGGTCCTCGAAGAATTCCCCGAGCTGATAAAGGGCCAAAACGAACACGGCCTCGTCGTAGGACTGCAGCGCCATCGCGGAGACGGACGCCACGATCATCAGGAACGTCTCGTTCAGGATGTCCTTCTTCGCCCAGCCGGCGAACATCGAGAGCACGACGTCGTAGGCGATGAGGACGTAGGCGGAAATCGCCATCGTCAGAAGCGCCGGATACGGAATTCCTTCGATCTTCGTCGCGCAGAAGACCAGCGCGAGGGAAACGGCGATCCGGACGAACGTCCAGATTCCTTTCGCTTTTCCCTTGAAGGGCCAGCCGAGCAGCTCTTCGTCGCCGTCTTCTTCTTCGCAGTCGCATTCAGGTTTTCTGTTCTCTTCCTTTTCCATAGGCTTTCGCTCCTTTCCGATGAACCGCCAGAGGTTTTTCATTCTTTTTCCCGGATGTGCTCGAGGCCCATCTCGAAAATCTTTTGGACGTGTTCGTCCTTCAGGCGGTAAATGACCTGTTTCCCGCGCTTCTGGTAGCTCACGAGATCGTTCGCCTTCAAAACCGCGAGGTGATGGGACACATTCGACTGGGTCGTGTTCAGACCCGCCGCGAGGTCGCACACGCACATCTCGTTCTCGAACAGGGAGTAGATGATCTTGATCCGCATCGGATCGGCGAAGACGCCGTACAGCATGCCGAGCTTGTTGAACTCTTCCTGCGGCAGCATCGATTCCTTCAACTTCTCCACGAGTTCCCTGTCGACTTTCCGGTTCTCGCACAATTCGATCTTTTCTTCCACGGGCCGTCCTCCTGTTGAACGTATGAACAAACGTTCATATGTTGATACCATTAGTGTACTCCTCCCGAAAAGAAATGCAATAAAAAAATTCCGAAAGACATCCCTCCTCCGGAATTCCGTTCTTACTCCGAAAGGTTCGTATCCCGAATCAGGACGTTCTTAGCGGCTTCCTCGAGCCGTTCTTGATCGGAGAGGATGTACGTCGTCCCCTTCGTGCGCGTGATCGCCGTATAGAGGATTTGGCGGTTCAGAAGGGGATGTCCCTTCTTATCCGGCAGAACGACCAGGATGTTCTTATAATCCGAACCCTGGGACTTATGGATTGTAATCGCGAACGCGGAATCGATCTGGGACAGAGGGATCTTCGTGAACGGATAGAACACGAACGGACCGATCTTGAAGATCTCGCCGTCCCTCTTTCCTTCGTCCTTGATCGCCTTCGTTTCCTTCCGGATCATGAAATACAGGGCGGGGTCGTCCTGAAACGAGACTAAGATCCCCGAATCCCCGTTATAGAGATCGAGGACCCGGTTATTCGTATTCACCATCATCAGCATCCCCGGGTAGTATCCGTCCACGGGAGTCTTCTTGGAAGGGTCGATGACCGCTTTCCGGATCAGGCGGTTCAGGGTTTCCACCCCGCGTTTTCCTTTATTTTCCGCGCAGAGGATCTTCGCCCGGCTCTGCACCGCGTCAATCTTTTCGAACGCTTCGACCACCGCTTTCTTTTCCTCTGCGTCCCGGTACGTCCCGACCAAGGAAGAGCAGTCCTTCTGAATGGTCTTATAGAACCGTTCCGCCCAGATTTCGGAAACTTCCAACAGTCCCTGGGCCGCGTTCTCCCCGGACAGGCGGTAATAGAACACCGGGTATTTCTTCTTATATTCCTCTTCCGTATCGTCGTGCAGGACGAACGAAGAGATGTCCTTCCAGTCTTCTTCCTTCACCGGAAGTTCTTTGCCTTCGTTCACCGCCCCGGCCAGCTCGTACACCTGCGTCCCTTTCTTGAAACGGATGGATTCGTCCAGTTCCACGATGTGGTCTTTTAAGTCCGGCCTCTTCAACAGTTCCCCGAACACCGCCCCGGCCTCGACGGAAGGCAGCTGGTTCTTATCCCCCATGATGAAAAGCCTCGCGTCGTCCGGAAGGGCGTTCAACAAAGAAGAGAACAGGCACAGATCGATCATGCTCGCTTCGTCCACCACGTAGATCGAATGGGCGGGGAGAAGGTTCTCCTTCCCGTGCACGAACAATCCGTCCTCCGGGCTCACGCCCAAAAGCGAATGGATCGTCATGCTTCCGAGATTCTCGATGTACTCACTCAGATCCGGATGTTCCGAGCGGAATTTCTCCGAGACCCACTGGTCGTAATTCCCGATGAGGCTCTCCTTCATGCGGCTCGCCGCCTTGCCGCTCGGCGCGACTAGATACACCTGATAGGAAGGATCCGACAGCAGCAGATTGATCAGCAGCTTGATGATGGACGTCGTCTTTCCCGTCCCCGGCCCGCCCGTGATGAGGAGGTTCTTCCTCAGGCCTTCCTTCGAGGCGAGTTCCTGTTTTTCGTTCAGGCGGAACCCTCCTTTAAAAATCTCTTCTTCCCTAGCGGGAACGGCCCCGTATTCTTTTTTCAACAGCTCCAGCCGCGACAGGATTCCTCTCCGGGCGATCTCGTATTTCCGGATATAGAGGAAATTCCCGTCCA
The DNA here is from genome assembly GCA_964444175.1 of uncultured Clostridiaceae bacterium. Classification (GTDB taxonomy): domain Bacteria; phylum Bacillota_I; class Bacilli_A; order RFN20; family CAG-288; genus Scatoplasma. The sequence goes on from CAYUFI010000004.1 coordinate 23,907, forward strand.
GAACGAAGAAGCGGTCTTCCCCGACGAGATTCGAACGGAGCAGATCCGTTAAGGAATCCTCCATCGCTTTTTCCGAAAGCGAAAGCACAGTCTCGAAATCTTTCCCGTTAAAGTCTTCCTTCTCTTCGTTCATGATCCTCGAGGCTTCGGTTTTCTTCTTCCATTTTTCAAGAAGGACGTCTTGATCCGCGCTCATCCCGACGTTCCCGTCTCCACTCAAGGAGAACAGGATGCAGAGAAGAATGCCGATGTCTTCCCGTTTCTTTCCGTCCTTTTCGGAGAGCTCGCCTAGGCACACTTCGAGGGCGAACAGATCGAAAGGGGAAACCATCCGGTACCGGCTCAGCAGATCGTAAAATGTTCGGTCCATATCCTTATCCTCCGATTTTCTCGTCCACGATTTTTTCAAACGCCTTTTTCAGATCCTTAAAGCTCTTCCAGGTGTGGGCGTAGATTCCGTTCCCGGTCCCTGTTAAGCATCCGCGTATGTACACGTAATAGATTCCCCCGAAATGCTCCTGAAAGATCTCTTCTTCGGAGAGGTCCGGATAGGCCGGTTTCAGCCACTGGATCAGGCAGTAGGAATAAAGCGTCCTCTGGATCGAATACGAGCTGTCCGTATGGCTCTTCAGGGAATCCTTCTCCGCGTAGGAAGGGAAATCGTCGTTCGTGCGGTCCGACTTCCAGTCGATGATCGAATAATACTCTCCCCTGCGGAACAGCAGATCGATGAACCCGTTTGCGAAATTCCTCAGCCGTTCGTCCTTCAGGTTGAAATTGAATTCGATCTCGGCTTTCTTATCCTGCGTTTGAAGTTCGTTCAAAGAGAACTGTTTCCCGGTCGCCCTTTCCCCCTGAATCTCCGGGAACGACGCGGTCAGGACGTTTTGAACCATCTCCGACGTCGCACCTTTCCAGGAATCCGGGATTTCCCCGTATCCCTGCTCGCGGAAGCAGCGTTCGATCAGCCTTTCTCTCTTAAAAGGATCCGTCTGAGTGAAATCGCTCAGTTCGAAGATCTCGTGGAGCGTCGTCCCGATATTCGTTCCCCGCGGATAATCCGGAGGGAACGTCAAAGGATTTCTCGAAGGATCAAGCTTTGTGCCGATTGCGGTTCCTTCCTGGTCGAACCGGCTCAACCCGTCCTGTTCCCCGCCTTCCTTATCGGGGAAATCGTCCGAACTTCCGTTTTCTTTTTCTTCCGGATGGGACAGAGAGGAATACGAATGCTTATACGAGCGTCTCAAAGAATCCGTCCGAATCAGTCTCCGGATCTTTTCGTTCTGTTCTTCGGGCAATCCGTCTTCCCCTTTCTTTTCCGAGCGGGAAAGGATTTCTCCGACCCGGTCTTTCATGTCTTTCATAGAGAAGCCGTTCAAAGCTTCGTCGATCTTCATGACGAATTCCGGATGGTCCGAAGTAAATCCGGACGGCAGGATTCTGCCGTCCTTATCGTTCACTTCGTCGAGCATCAGGATGAAACGGGGACGGGTGTAGGCCACGTAATAGAGCCTGTTGACCTCGCGGTTCGATTCGGAAGCGTACAAGTTCTTTTCTTCGTCCTGCGGATTGAGCGAAAGAAGGGAGACCGTCTTCCCGGAAGGATCCTTGGCGTGATACGTCAGCACGGAGAGAGTGCTCGCCTTTTTCTCTTTCTTCTGCCCGACGCTGATCACGATCGGGAAATCGAGTCCTTTGGACGCGTGCATCGTCATCAGCTGCACCGCGCCGAAGTCGGTGGATTTCCGTACGGCCGTCCCTTCTTGAGAGTCGTCCGAATCGGTATATCCGGCGGAGAGGTTCCGTAATTTCGCAGCGAGCTCGCTTAAGGAATGTCCCGCAGAAAGATACGAGACGGCGTAATCCCCTATCTGCCTGTATTTCCCGAAGCTCTGCATTTCGTTCAACGAGGAGAGGCGCTTACTGAGATCCGTCGAGACGAGGATGTCATCGAACAGGTCCTCGTACCGGGCTTCGGAGGCAAGAAGGCGCCATTTTTCGAAGAGCCGGATTTCCTTCAGATCGTCGCGTTCCGTGTCGGGGCTCGCGAGGTCTTTTAAGGAACAACCGAAAAATTCCGTGAAGAGTGCTTTTCTGAATAGATCCCGTTTATTTCCCGTAAAGTCCGTCGTATCGACCGCTTCGACCACGGCGATCCAGTCGGCGCATTCCTTCCCGAAGAACAGGTCGGTGTCCTTGTACTGCAGGAACGGGATTCCGGCTTTCCGGAGCTCGTTCTTGATCGGAATCAGCTCGCTCCTCTTCTGGGCCAGAACGGCGAAGTCCCTGAACGACGCGTTCCGGAAGACGGGGTCCTTTCCTCTCTTCTTGATCTCCATCTGCAGGTTCGTCTTCCCGTCCTCTCCGAGCGTGCAGGCGTCGACGATCATCGCGACGGCCTTCTTAGCGTATTCCTTCTGGTCTTTCTCGGCGCAGACCCAGAGCGGCTTCGCGACTTTTCCTTTGTAAGAAGCTTCGAAATACGATTCGTCCCCTTTCTTCTGGGAAGCGGAAGGAAGGAATTCTGTATTGCCGAAATCGTAGAAATGCTGCGTGGAGAACAGGGCGTTAGACGCCTCGACCATCTCGTTCCTCGAGCGGTAATTCTTATTGAGGACGCATAATTCCCCGCCGTGGGCGAGGATCGTTTCCTTGGCCTTGTAATAGACCTCGATGTCCGCCCCCTGGAAAGAATAGATGGACTGCTTTGGATCCCCGACGACGATCAGGTGGTGCCCTTCGGTCAGGAAGACGGACGAAAAGATGTCGAACTGCTTCTGGTTCGTGTCCTGGAATTCGTCGATGATGGCGTACCGGTACTCTTCCCTGAGCTTCTCCTTCAGAGGGGAATCCTTCTTCAGCACGTTCTCGCGGACATCGCGGAGCATGTCGTTAAAATCCAGCGAGCAGGATTTCTCCTTCTCTTCCTGATACGCCCTGTAGAAATCCCCGAGCGAATCCCGGACAAGGGAGAGCTGCGCGTTCTTTTCCGCGCGGGACACGGCGTTTTCGAATTCATCGCGGATCGACTTCATCCGCTTGAGATTGTCCTTGTAGCGTTCGTTCTTCGCTTTGTTCTCTTCGGTCTTTTTGGCTTTCGGATCGAGGAAGGTGCGGAATTTGTTTCCGTCGTATTTCAAAAGGGAGGCGAGAATTCCGAAATCGCGGTATTTCTTATAGGCGGGCACGAGCGAAGCGAAATTGTTTCGGATCGCTTCGGCCCATAAACGCGCCCTTAGGAAGTTCGGATCCGTTTCGTTCAAACAGTCTTCGTAGAAGCGGACGAACGCGTCCAAAGGAGGCATATAGCCGGATAACGTCGATAAATCCTCGACTTTTTCCAGCTTCGACACGGCGGTCATGAACGAAAGGATGTCCTGAAAACCGATGCCTTTTTCCGTCTCCAGAGCGACGATCGACGGGTCTTCCTTCCCTTCCGAATCGAGATAGTACAGATCGGCGGCCTTTACGAGCGTGTCACAGATATTTTCGAAATCGACCCCGACGCCCAGATCCAGCAGGGAATTGACGCGGTTCAGGAAATTTCCTTCCCGGACGTAGCGGGAGACGAAAGCCGAAAGGGCGGTTTCGTCCAGCATGGTCCGGTTCAGCGACATCCCGGCGGATACGCCGTATTTCTTCAAAGAGTTTTCGCAGAAGGAGTGGATCGTGTAGACCGGGGCGGTATCGGCGTCCTGGCTATGGATTTTTTCGCGGATTTCGGGAGGAAGCGTCGGGTTCTTCCCCTCCTCGAGGATCTTTTCCCGGATCCGAGATTTCAGTTCCCCGGCCGCCTTATCTGTATAGGTGACGATCAGGATGTCTTTTAAGGACAGGTTCAAAGACGGGTCGAGAAGGAGCTTCCCGACGATTTGAACGATGCTGTAGGTCTTCCCGGTTCCGGCGGAAGCTTCGAGCACGTAGTTTTTCGAAGGATCGAACCGGCCGATGTCGAAAATATGGGCGTTACTCATGTTCTTTCTTCTCCGTCTTCTCTTTTAAAAGCGGTCCGATCAGTTCCCCGACCGAAGCGGCTTCTTCCTGAAATTCCTGCCGGAAGCCCTCTTCGCTGTAACCCAGACTCTCCTGGCGGAACAGGTTCCTGTTATCAAAGTATTTCCAGACGCCCGCGTTCTGATCCCGGAGGGACTGGTTCAGTTCGAACGGATCGTTCGGGAGGTTTTTGTTTTCTTCGCAGTTGACCGGATACGCGCGGACGGAGGAAGGATTGTTCATCCGTCCGTAAATCTTTTTCAGATACGTCCGGGCGCTTTCTTTCGTCATTCCGAACGAGCGTGTCTCTTTCCTGCCGACGCAGAGAGTGATCCCGTACGTCCCTTCTTCCCTTCCGGCAACGTCCATCAGTGCAGATAGATAGAGCGGGATGAAATCCGAAAGCCCCGGCTTGGACTCCTTGAATTCCTTCAAAGGGAAATACGTCAGGGCGTTCCCGTCTTCTTTTCTTAGAAACGTGTTCATGGAGACCAGGGTCGCCTTCCCCGAATCCGTGTCGAAAACCAGATCCGGCAGGCGGACCGCCCGGAAGCCGTCTCCGTGAGCTTCCGAAATGTCCTTTTTCGTTCTCTCGGCTTTCTTGGCAATCTGATCGAACTTCCCGTAAGAGAACGCGGAATTTCCGAAGGGGATTTCCCGGTTCCGTACGAATTCTTTCCAGAGGGCTTTTTCCTCCTCTTCGGGGAACGCATCGGCGTTCAGAACGTAGAGCTTCTCCAGCAGGGACGAAAAGACCTTGTATTCGGTGAGGGTGTCGTAATCGAGAGGTTCGTATTCCTCCCTTAACCGTTCTTCCGAATCGTCGCCTTTTCCAAAAAGCAGATCGGAACGGTATTTCAGCGGTTCGGTCAGAAAATCCTTCATCTGGCTCAGATAGACCGTCGCGGGCGGTTCGGGGACCGCCTTGAAAACGGAAGGCGAAGCCTTATCCTCTTCCCCGCCTTTCAAAAGAGACGAGAAATAGTCCTTGTCCTTATATTCCTTCCGGGTGAAAAGCTCGCTGTACGGACGTTTCTCATCGAGCCCGTAAAAGACCGGAACGGGTTCTTTTCCTTCGTTTTCCTTCCGTTCCCCGTTCAGTTTCAGATAGAACGAGGAAGGATAGAATTCCTCGTCGGTCGCAGAGTCCTTATAGACGTAACTGTAATGGAATTCCTCCGCCCCGCAGAACGCCTGAAGGCGGAAATACGCGTATTCCGGCCTGGGGAGATCTTTCTCCGGACGCTGATCGAGCTCGCTTGAGAACGGGTTGTTCGGGAAAGCGTTCGAAGATCCTCCTAAGAAGAACACGTACCGGTCCGATAAGACCGCCTCTTCCAAGTAAGAGACGAAGCTCACGCCGGACGTAAAGAGTTCTCCTCCCGTAGAAGAGGAATTCTTCACGGCATCGGAAAGGGAACGGAGCAGGGCTTCGAAAGGAACGCCGTCCTTTCCGAAGTCAGATACAGAAAGGGCGTTCCCTTCCTTCAGCAGACTCCGGTACAGCGGATTCTGTTCGTTCCCGTTCTCGTCTTTTACAGAAAGGAAGCGTCCCAATAGTTCCAAGAACGGAGGGATTTCCTCCGGCTTTAAGAAAGCCGCGTCCTTATATTTCATCAGATCTTCGAGGTCGGAGATGAACGAGCAGAGTTTAACGCACTCCTCCGGACCGAAGCTCAGATTCGCGTACGGTTCGTACTCGTCCCCGCCTAATTCGATGACTCTGTCCTCCTTCTGGTTCACGTCCAGGAACTTCGAAAGGACGATCCTCTTAAAAACGTACAGCCAGTCGTCGCCGGATTCCCCGTTCCGGTAAGCGTTCATTCTGACGATCGAATCCGCGAAGACCGAGATGTCGTCCGGGGTGAGATCCCTCGCCTCCTGCACCGCCTTGTTCTGAAGGAGAGAGACGAAATCGAGCCGGTCGCAGAAACCTTTAATCAGGATCTCCCGCATTTTCGAAAGAGCGTTATAGTCTTCCGAAAGAGAGGAGGATGGACCAGAAAGGACGAACGGGATGTCCGGATACTCCTTCCCGTCCTGAGTGAACACCTTGCGGATATCCTGCTCATATTCCGAGATGTCCGGGGCCACGACTAAGAAGTCCTTATAAGAAACTCCTTCCTTTCCGCAGAGCTTACAGATTTCCGAATGGAGGATTTGGACCTCGGTCGTTTTGCTCGCCGAAGCGGAATAGAAAAATTCAGGGGATTTTGAAGAGCAAACTTTATAAATAATTACAGAATGTTTCTTTCCGTAATTCCGGATGATTTCCTCTTCTTTCGTTGGAATACGGGCAGTGCCGAAAACAAGGATGTCCTCCCCGCCGTCCGATTCAAGCAGCCGTTCCCCGATGCTCTTCAGCGTCCCGAGGCGGCGTTCTTCAAGCTCTTTTAAAACCGCGTCGAATAGGATCTTCTGACCGCCTTCCGGTTCGAATCCGGTTTGGTCGTATTCCAGAAACAATGACGCGAGAGCATCGCTCAGATCGTACAGATGGGAGGAGTAGGCGGTTCCATCCGGATCGAGATATTTCTGAATTTCAGGATCCAGTTCCCCGACGTTCTCATAGTGGGAAAGGCGGGCAAGCAGCAGATTCCGCACGTCCCTTTTTTTAGCGAATCCGAAATAGGGCCTTTCAGGAAGGAGAGAAAGAAGTCCGTCCGGAATCAGAGAGAAATCCACGTTCATCAGGACGTCCGAACGGTGCGAAAGGTAATAAGCTTTGAACCAGTCTTTCAGGCGCCCGGACGGGATAAGGATCTTGGCCGTGCGAAAGAAATCCTTCCTTCCGGAAAGTTTCCGGATCAATTCGCCGGCCAGTTCTTCGAGCGTTCCTTCTTTTACTTCGATCATCTTTTCCCCCCCCCTCTTCCGTCCCTTTCAATATTATAAGTTCCGCGGGGTACGGATTTAAGAGAGTTCCTCCCCGGACTTTGAACTCGGCCTATGTTCAAAAGACACGCTTTGTCCGGAAGGGCATTTTTCAGAGTCTGTGGATCCGTCCGGCGAGAACTCCGCAAAACGCGTGGATCCCTATTCTTTGTTGAAAACGGATACGGTGATATCCATTTCCTGTTTTGTCCCGCCGGCGTGGGCGGACTTTAAAGGATAGACGTTCGGCTGATAGAGAGAGACCGGGCCTTTAGCGATCCACAGGACGCCCCCGATTCCGTAACGGAACGTCGGATGCTCGTTTTCTTCCTTTACGTCCCCGAAAATCCTGTTCTTCAAAACTTCCTCTTTCGTATAGATATCGAAATCGTCCGCATAGTATTTTTTCGAAAGACTCAGGAATTCTTCTTTCTTTTCCTCTTTGAGATAAAAAGCCGGGCATCTCGGTTCCAGCCCGAACTGAGGAAGGCGGAGGCATTCCTTCATCTCCTGATGTTCGTCGAGGGAACGGTACGAATGGTCGATGTGCCCGTGGTCCGCCAAAACGAGGAAACACACTTCCCGATGGGCTTCCATGAAGTTCTTCAGTTTCGAATCGATGTTCGAAAGCGTGCGGGAAACGTAGCGGCTTTTCGTCCCGTATTCGTGCATCAGGGAATCCGGGTTCGGCCAATACAAATACGAAAAATCGTGCGTCGCCACGCATTTTTCCGACGCTTTGATAAACACGCGGAAATTTCCTTTGTATTCTTTCCTGAACCCTTCCACCTTCGCGGCGGTATACTCCGTCTCACGGTTGATCCGGTCGATGATGCTCGTATATTTCAAAAAGTCCGAGACGGCGGGAGAGCAGGCCGTTCCGTCGTCCGAGAACGAATTCAGGAACAGGGTTACCGGGCGGGAGAAACGTTCGAACTGCTCCGTCCAGGCGAGCCAGCCGTGTTCGGCTGGATAAAGCCCGCTGAGCAGGGACGTCGTCGCCGCGGTCGTAGTCGGAGGGAAGACCGAAGTGGAAGAAAAAGAAGGGAGAGAAGCGAGGAACGGCGTGTCTTTCCGATGGATTTCCTGAATGGCCGTCCCGTATCCGTCGAGGAGGATGACGGCGATCTTCTTTCGTTTCGGAACGAGGGAGTCGAACAAGGAATCAATCCTCGGATCTCCCGGATGAAAAGTCTTCAGGCCGTAATGGCGGAGAAGGCTGTTCGCGACGGATACCAGGTTGCGGTTCGGATCGTAATACATGGCGTGTTTCCTCTCTTAATCGTCTTTCTTCATGTGGGCTTCGAGTCTCAGTCGCGCGGTCTCTTCGTCCGAGAGGACGCGGTACTTCCCTTCCTCGAGGTCTTTAGGCAGAGTGAAATCCCCGATGCGGACGCGCTTCAGGTTGACGACTTCCCTGCCGTGTGCGAGGAAGAGGCGCTTGATCTCGTGGTACCTTCCTTCCTTCACGACGACGCGGGCGGTCTTTTCCGAGACGCGGACAACGCTTTTCGGTTTGATGATCTCCCCGTCGATGTCGGCGCCTTCGTTCAGAACGGCGTTCAGGATTTCGTCGGTGAGTTCCCCGTCCAGTTCCGCCTCGTATTCCTTTTCAAGCCCAAATTTCGGATGGATGATGTGGTTCCCGAGCTTTCCGTCGTCCGTGAGGAAAAGAAGGCCGGTCGTATCCACGTCGAGCCTTCCAACGATGCAGGCCCTTTTCCTGTAAAGCGGGTCGAGCAGGTTCAAAACGGACGGATATTTTTCGTCGATTGTGGAGCAGAGATACTGCTTCGGCTTATTTAAGAGCAAGACGAAATGGGGCGTATAGGGGATGACTTTTCCATCCACGGCGATGACTGCTTTTCTCGGATCGATCTGGAGGGCTTCGTCGATGCAGACCTCTGAGTCGAGGGTGACTCTGCCCTTCCTCACGAACTTGCGGGCCGTGTGGCGGGATCCGATGCCGGCGTCGCTTAAAAACTTATCGAGTCTCATAAAAACGGAATTACTTCAAAAACGGGTTGTTTGCCTTCTCGTTCCGTAAGTTCGTAATCTTCCCGTGTCCGGGATAGACGACGAGCATGTCGTTCAGGGCCTTTAATTTGAATAAGGACGGAATCATGTACGATTCGTCCCCGCCCAATAGATCCGTGCGTCCGACCGAATTCATGAAAAGCGTGTCCCCGGTGAAGAGGGCGTTATCCTCCTCGTCGAGATAGCAGACCGAGCCCATAGTGTGGAACGGGGTCGCGATGACTTTGATCTCGGTGTCCTTGAAGCGCAGGGTCATCCCGTCTTTTAAGAGGGTCGGATCGAAGGAGACGCTCCCGTGCTCCATGGAAGCGAGCGACAGGGACGGATCTTCCAGCATCATGTAATCGTCCTCGCCTAGATACACCGGGATCTTCTCGTTATAATGCGAAAGGAAGCGGTCGACTCCTCGCACGTGGTCGTAATGCCCGTGGGTCAGCAGGATTGCCGAGACCTTCTTAAAATTGGCCGAGACGTAATCGTAGACCCGGTCGGTCGGATCGCCCAGATCGACGATGACGCAGGATTTGTCGTCGATGCCGAGGACGTACGTGTTCGCAATCAGTTCTTCGGTGTCGTTCTGAGGAATAAAAGCTTTGATCATGATCCGTTAAAGTTTCCACTAAGGATTATAAAACATCCGCGCTTTCTCTGATAGAGAACAAATACCGGGCGGAGATTCCCTTCCGGAATCTTTTTTCTACCTCCGTGCGAAAGCGGGGAAAGGCTCGTAAATAGTAATCAGGTACCCGTATGAAATTTTTACATCTGGCCGATCTCCATCTCGGCAAAAAAATCAAAGGATGGGATCTCATCGAAGATCAGGAATCCGTTTTGAAACAGGCCGTAAGGACCGCCGTCGAAGAAAAGGTCGACGCGGTCGTCGTCGCCGGAGACGTCTACGACAGGAAGCTTCCGGGAGAAGAGGAAACGAACCTCCTCGACCGGTTCGTGACGGCCCTCTATGAAAAGAAGATTCCCCTGCTGATGATTCCGGGAAACCACGATTCGGCGGACAAGCTCCATTTCGCTTCGTCCATCCTCGCGAAAAACGGAATCCACATCGTCACGTCGTTGAAGGACGGTCTCCGTCCGCTGAAGATCGGGGATGTGAATTTCTATCTCCTCCCATACTTCCGTTACCAGGACGTCAACGCGGAATTCCAGGAAGAACTGAAGGAACCGTGCGCGTCGCTTCTAGAAGCGGCGGAGTTCCTCGTAAAGAAGATGAACATCATTCCTTCGGAGACGAACGTCCTCGTCCTGCACCAGAGCGTGCTGCCTGAAGACGGGCATCTTTCCGTCTCGGGCTCGGAAGTCCAGCCGGAAGTGAACGACCTCGGGGAAGTGGGCGGAAGCGACACGCTGCCCTGCTCCCTGTTCAAGGATTTCGATTACGTCGCTTTGGGACATATCCATAAGACTCTGGGCGTGGCGAAGAACGCTCGTTATCCGGGCGCCCTCCTCAAGTACCACAAGGACGAGGCAAACGCGAAGAAGGCGTTCACCCTGGTCGAAACGGAAAAGAAAAACGTGACGGTGAAGGAGATTCCTTATCAACTCCTGCACGACACGGTCGTGATGAAGGGGACGTTCGCTTCGTTTTTAAATAAGAACAGCCACGCGGACGACTATGTCTTCTTCGAGGCGGAGGACGAGCTTCCAATCGAGGAAGGAATGGCGAAACTGAAGGCGTATTATTCCCACCCGTGCGAACTGATTTATCCGGGGTTCTTCTCGAAGTATTCCGTCCGGGAAGAAACCGAGGACGTGAAGAAGATCTCCCCTCTGGAACTCTTCGGAAAGCTCTATCAAAAGATGATTGGGAAGGAAATGGACGAGGAGGAGACCGCTCTCGTCAAAGAAGAACTCGCCAAGGTCGGAAAGGAGAAAGCGTGACATGAAGCCTTTAACACTGGTTCTGAACGCATTCGAATCGTACAAGGAAAAGACTTCTATCGATTTCACACTCTTCCAGGATTCCCTCTTCCTCATCGACGGGATGACCGGAGCGGGAAAGACCGCGATTTTCGACGCAATCACGTTTGCTTTATACGGGGAGCCTTCCGGGGACGAACGGGACACGAACCATCTCCGCTCGGATTACGCCTCGCCGGACGCGGTGTGTTCCGTGGAGTTTCTTTTCGAGATCCGCGGAAGGAAATACAAAGTCCGGAGGGAACCTGCCCAGCTCATCCAAAAAAGCCGGGGAGGAGTCGGAAAGAACGGGGAAATCCTCTATAAGAAGAGCGAGCCGGAAGTCGAAGTGAGCTTCCCAGAGGATCCTTCGAAGAAACCGATTACGAACATCAAGGAAGCCGACGCATTCCTGGAGGATCTGATCGGGCTGGACAAGAACCAGTTCGCCCAGACGGTCATGATCGCCCAGGGGGATTTTACGCGCCTCATCAAAGCCGATACGAAGGAACGGAGCGCCATCTTCCGGAAGATCTTCCGAACGGAGGATCTCGGGAAGTTCGAGGAAAACCTCAAGGAGAGGGAGAGGAATCTGAGCGCGGGGCTCGCTTCGGAAAACGACCGTCTTTCGGGAATCCTGAGTTCGTTCAAAGCCGAGAACGAGGAGCTGAAGGGGCTGCTCGAGCCGAAGGAGAAAGGTCCTTCGATCGGGGATCTCTATCCCAGGATTTCCGAATTGATGAAAAAGGAAATCGGGGAGGATGAAATCCGCCTTTCCGATCTGAAGAAAGAAAGCGGGGAGAAACAGAAGGAAGCCTCTGCCCTTCTCGAGGAACTGAACCGGGCGAAGACGGAGAACCGGGAAATCGACGAATACGAGGAGAACCGGAAGAAGTACGGGGAGCTGAAGGCCCTCGAACCGGAAAAGAGGGAACTGAGGGAAAAGAATAGGAAGTACGACGTGGCCGGGCCGATCCTCGAGATTGGGAAGCGGAAAAAAGAGAGCGAAGTATCCAAGGCTTCCCACGAAGCCGGCCTTTTGTCCGCGCAGAATCAGGAAAAGGAACTTCTTTCAAAAAAAGAAGAGATCGAGGAGGAATACGCCTCCCTTCCTTCCCTGCAGAACAGCCTTTCGGATCTCGACGGACAGATTGCTCTAACGAATCAGAAGATTGCGCGGCTTGAAGAAATCCCCGAGCTCATAGAGAACGTCGAAAAAGCGAAGAAAGCCGTAGAGAACGGGGAGAAGGCTGTGCGGGATGTCTCGGATTCGATGAGGGAAAATCAGGAACGGATCCATAAACTCGAAAAGAAGCACGAAGGTAAGAACGAGGAAGCCGAGGCGGAGAAGGTCAAGAACGCCCTGAGCGCCCTCTCCGGAACGAAAGACCGGTATTCGGATCTGAAAAAGGATCTGGAGAAGATCGAGGAGGACCGGGAGAAACTCGAAAAGGACCGGAAAGATTACGAAGCCCTCGCGAAAGAGCGGGAGGACGCTTACGAACGTTACGGATATCTGAACCGAATGTTCCAGAACGCCCAGGCGGGAATCCTCGCCTCACATCTGAAGGAAGGGGAGAAATGCCCGGTCTGCGGTTCGACGCACCACCCCGAACCGGCCGTTTTGAAAGATCCGATCGACGAAGCGAAGGTGAAGGATGCCCAGAAAGCGTACGATTCCCTGAACGGGCGCTCGATGGCCCTTTCCGGAAAGATTTCCCAGGAAGACGGGAATCTGAAGGGCGAAGAGGGACAGGCCGAAGAGGATTTCACAAGCATTTCCGGCGAAAAGGTTCCGTACGGAGAACTCGCGGAAAAGACGGACGGGAAGATCGCCGAATGCGAGAAGGAAACAGAAATCCAGAACGGACTGTATCAGAAGAAGCTCGCCGAAGCGGAGGAAGCGAAGAAGGACCGGGCGGAAATCAAAAAGCTGAACGAACAGGTCCTGCCGTCTCTGAATCAGAGCCTCGAAGAGAAGAAAAAGGTCCTGGACGGGTATAAAGACGACGCGAGCAAGGCCGAAGCGGCCTTATCCGAACGGAAGAAGCTGACGGAAGGGCAGTCTCTGGAAACGCTGAAAAAGGGCTGCACTTTCCTGCGCGAAAAGAGACAGGAACTCTCGGACGGAATCGCCAGGATCCAGAAGGAGCATTCCGATTTCGAGAAAGAGCTCGTTTCCGTACAGGGTTCAATCCGGAGCGAAAAGAAAGATATCGAAGTGGCTTCTTCCCGCCTCTTTCAGGCGGAAAAGGATCTCGAACAGGCCTTGAAGGAATCCCCGTTCGGGACTCTCGAGGAAGCATCCGCGGCGTTTAACCGGACGAAAGAAGAAGTGGATCGTTCGAAAAACGAAGTCGATCATTTCTTCCGGGAACTCGCTTCCTTGGAAGGGGTGATCCTTCAGGCGGAGAAGAACGGGATTGGCTCGAAGGAAAAGAAAGACCTCAGCGAGCTGCAGACGCATAGCGACGAAGCGTCCGCTGCTTCCTCTGCGCTTTTGAACCGGTGTGGAGAAGTCGGGCAGATCCTGAGCGGAAAGAAGGAAGTGCTGCAAAAGGCGCAGAAAATCGTGGGCGAAAACGCGGAGAAGGAAGAAGAGTACCAGAGGGTACGTCTCCTTTCCCTGCTCGCGAACGGACAGCTCCCGAAGAAGGAACGCCTGGATTTCGAGACGTATTATCAGAGCCTGGTCTTCAATAACGTGCTGGCGCGAGCGTCCAAGAAGCTCGAGGCGATGAGCGACGGGCGGTACACGATGCTGATTCACGAAAGGAACCGGCTCGACAACGCGACGGCGAATACGGCCTTAGACATCGACGTGTTCGATATCTCGACCGGGAAGAGGAGACTGATCACGACCCTGTCGGGCGGCGAGCAGTTCATGGCTTCCTTGTCTTTGGCCCTTTCTTTCGCGGACGTCATCCGTTCGGAAGCGGGATCGGTCGAGCTGGACTGCATGTTCATCGACGAAGGGTTCGGCACGCTGGACGGGACGAATCTGGAGCAGGTCTTAAAGACCCTGACCGGACTGTCGAGAGACTCCTCCCGCCTCGTCGGAGTGATTTCCCACGTCGACGCGCTCGCGGAAGCGATTCCGAACAAGTTGGTCGTGACCAAGGACGATAACGGCAGCCACGTTGCGGTGAAGATTGGATAATAAATCCGTTAAAACCTGCATAAATCCGAAAGCGGAGTACGCGAACGGACGGAACCGCTTTTGTTTTTTCCTCTGAAAAGCCGTATGATGGTTAGGTAAGAAAGAAGGAAAAAGGCCATGATCGGGAACAGGGAACTGAAAGAGGAAGATCCGGAAATTTACGCTGCCGTAGAGGCGGAAAGGAAACGCCAGGAGGACAACATCGAACTGATTGCTTCGGAGAACTACGTCTCGAACGCGGTGCGCGAAGCCCAGGGATCGGTCCTGACGAACAAGTACGCCGAAGGCTATCCGGGTAAGAGATATTACGGCGGTTGCGAATACGTCGACGCCGCCGAGAATCTGGCGCGGGAACGCCTGAAGAAACTATTCGGGGCGAAATGGGTCAACGTCCAGCCGCATTCCGGTTCGCAGGCGAACATGGCCGCGATCCGTTCGGTCTGCGCCCACGGGGACAGGATTCTCGGGATGGCGCTCGACGCGGGCGGTCATCTGACCCACGGATACCGTCTTTCCTTCTCGGGCAAGGATTACGAGTCCTATTCGTACGGAGTCGACGTCGGAACGGGACTGATCGATTACGGAAAAGTGCTGGAAATAGCGAAGGAAGTGAAGCCGAAGCTCATCATCGCCGGCGCTTCCGCCTATCCGAGGGCGATCGATTTCAAGAAGTTCAGGGAGATTGCGGACGAAGTCGGGGCCTACCTGATGGTCGACATGGCCCACATCGCCGGTCTCTGCTGCACGGGGCTGCACATGAATCCGGTCCCCTACGCGGACATCGTGACGTCGACAACGCACAAGACCCTGCGCGGACCGCGCGGAGGCATCATCCTTTCGAACAACGAGGAACTCGGAAAGATAATCGACAAGACGGTCTTCCCGGAAGTGCAGGGCGGTCCGCTCGAGCACGTCATCGCGGCGAAAGCGGTCGCGTTCAAGGAAGATCTGGAACCATCCTATAAGGACTACATGAAGCGCGTGAAAGCGAACGCCACGGCGCTTTCCGACGAACTTGAAAAAGGCGGTCTGAAGGTCATTACGGGCGGGACGGACAACCATCTGCTCCTCTGCGACGTGAAGTCCTCGTTCGGGCTGACGGGCTTGGACGCGCAGACGGCGTTAGAGGAAGTGAACATCACGCTGAACAAGAATTCGATTCCGGGCGATACGGAGAAGCCGAAGTACTGCTCCGGCATCCGTTTGGGCACGCCGGCCATGACGACGCGCGGATTTAACGAGGAAGATTTCCGCCTCGTCGGGGACTTGATCCTGAAAGTCCTGAAGAATGTTTCCTCCGCTAGGGTCAAAGCCGAAGCGAAGGAGGAAGTCCTCGGACTGACGAAGAGCCATCCTCTGCCCTACGAAGAGGACTAGATATTAAAATCTTTCATAACCCTTGACATTTTTCAATTTTTGGAAAGGTTTCATTGTTTTCATTGTATTCAACGTCCTTTTAGCCTAAAATAAAATTGACTTAAGAGGTACTAAGTATGAAAGTTTTAACCATCAAGGTCACTAACGAAAACGGACTCACTTCCCGTCTTGCCGCCGAGCTCGTCGCGGAAGCGAATAAGCATATTTCGAGATGCACGATGATCGTGGATCCTTCCGATCCGTCCGAACAGGCCGATCTGAAGTCCATCATGAACGTGTTCACCCTTTCCATTCCGAAGGGCGGTTCGTTCGACATCGACATCGAAGGCGTCGACGAAGAAGCGGCCTATCAGTCATTCGTCGCGCTCAAAGAGACGCTGCCGTTCTAGGTAGGAATCCATTCCGCAATCCAAAAAAAGCATACCG
This sequence comes from uncultured Clostridiaceae bacterium, assembly GCA_964444175.1. Taxonomy (GTDB): domain Bacteria; phylum Bacillota_I; class Bacilli_A; order RFN20; family CAG-288; genus Scatoplasma. Next base: position 39,688 of record CAYUFI010000004.1, read on the forward strand.
CGCGGGTATGCTTTTTTTTGAGCCTTTCTTTCGGAATCCGGATGGAAAGGACGACGGATTAAATCAGTCCGTCGCGGCGGTCGCTGATCAGACGGTCGATCGGATTGAAGATCATGTAGTAGACCGGGATGGCGAGCAGGATGACCCAGTACGGATGCCAGACGCCGGTGTACATGCCCACGAAGCAGTAGACGGCCACGCAGAGCCCGAAGATGGAGAAGGACGAGAACTGTCTGCGGTAGACGCAGCGCAGGACGCTCGCCGGGACATCTCCGACCAGGATCAGCGGCCAGAAGACCGCCCAGGCGTTATATCCGCTCGGGGACTTCCAGTCCTTGGCCCCCAAGACGATTCCCAGTACGACGTATAAGACAATCAGAAGGGCGAACGACGAGCTCTCCGCGACGGCGACGATGCGCTCGTGCAGGGCCTTCTTTTTCCGGTCTTGGATCTGCTGGACGATGCCCGAGCCTTCCCCGAACTGGATCGAAATGTTTCCGTCTTCGTTTTTGATGACCATAAAGATTACCTCCGACATTATTATTCCATAGAAAAGAGCAAATCGGGGTTTCCTTTCCGACAACTCCAGGTTGAATCCGTATGAAGAGACGGCAGGTCGGATAAACGTGTCGGAAAAATTTAAAAAACCTCTTGATTACGGAAAACGGATGTTCTATCATAATCAAGCACGAATGGACCGCTAGCTCAGTTGGTAGAGCAGCTGACTCTTAATCAGCGGGCCCGGAGTTCAAGTCTCCGGCGGTTCACCACTCGAAAAACCCCGCTCCGCAAGGAGCGGTTTTTCTGTGCCTTTCTTTACGCCCGGACCGAGCTTTCTTTTTTCTGCTTCCGCTTCGAAAGGAAATATAGAGTGAAATACGTCCCGAGCATGAAGACCAAGATGCCGATGAGGAGATAAAGGACGACCCGCCAGAATTCGGCGGAGAACACGGAGAAATCCACGCCGGAAAGACGTCCGCTCTTATCGAAGGCGATGACGAAGGCCGCGACGGCCGCCGATAAGAAGAAGACGAGGAAGCGGTAAAGATTAAAAGGCAGGCACAGCGTCAGCACCATCATGAATCCGGAAAAGTCCATGGTCAGGACGATCATCGAGCGCGTAAGCTGGGCGTAGGTCTCCGGATCGGAGATGTTGTCCTGCCCGTAGGCGATGCAGATCATGGCGCTGACGAACATGCAGAGTGCCGGAGGCACTGCTTTTTTCACGACTTCGGTGAAGAACTTCCCCCGGATCTTTTCCCCGTTGGGCTGGAGTCCCAAGAAGAACGCGTCGATGCCGATCGGCAGCGTCTCGAGTATCAGCATCGATCCGGTGCGCAAAGGATACGCGAACGAGCGTCCGAAGAACAGCGAGAGGAGAGAAGAAAAAGACAGGGCGACGACGAAAAGGGTCTTCATGATGAATAAGGAGGCAGAGGACTGGATGTTGTTCACGACCCTCCTTCCCTCAAAGACGATCGAGGACATTCGGGAGAAATCAGAATCGAGGAGGATGACGTGGGCGGCCGAACGGGTCGCGGCGGCTCCGTTGGCCATGCCGACGGCGCAGTCGGCTTCCTTCATGGCCAGGATGTCGTTGATGCCGTCCCCGGTCATGGCGACGGTGTGCCCTTTCGCCTTCAGGGCGTGGACGAGGACCGCCTTCTGTTCGGGCGAGACGCGTCCGAACACGGAGTACTTGTCCGCGATTTCGGCGGTCTGTTCAAGGCTCAGTCCGGCCAGCGAGATGAAACGGTCGGCATCCGGGACGCCGGCGCGCCGGGCGATCGAAGCGACGGTGACGGCCGAATCACCGGAGATGACCTTGACTTCGACGTTGTTGTCCAAGAACCACTGGATGGTCTTTTTGGCGGATTCGCGGATGTGGTTCGAAAGGAGCAGGAGGAAGAGCGGCCTCTTCTTTCCGGCAATGCCGGAATCGGTGAGTTTATCGGCCTTCAGGAAGACCAGCACGCGCATTTCCTGCTGCTGGTACGAGCGGATTTCTTCAAACAGTTCGGCATTCCCTTTTTCCTCGAGCAGCATCTCCGGAGCTCCGAGGACGTAGACGCCCTGTTTGGAAAAGGAGACCGCGGAGTACTTCCTTTCGGACGAGAACGGGAGGGTCTTTTCGACCGTCCACGTGTTCTTTCTTCCGTAATGGTCCGCCAGCGCGAGAGAAGTCTTGTTATCGGATTCGGCGAGCGCCCCCAGGAATTCCGTTAGAGCTTCCGTCCCGTCTTCCTTTTTGGAGAGAGAGATTTCTTTTTCGAAGGTCAGCAGCTCGTCGGTCAGTGTCCCGGTCTTATCGAAGCAGACGCAGTCGACCCGGGCGAGACGCTCGATGGAATAGATGTCCTGGACGAGCGTGTTCTCTTTCGCCAGGCGCAGTACTCCCACGGTCAAAGCGACCGAAGTCAGAAGGACGAGCCCGGAAGGGATCATCCCGATCATCGAGGACGAAGAGGATATCACGGAATTGGAGAACATTTCGAGATTGAAGGGGCTATTAAAAATACCTCCGACGAGCGTGGAGTAATTGTTCAATAGCAGAAGGACGCCGATCGGGACGACGATGAACGAGACCACGCGGATGAACGAGGAAATCGAGCGGTAGAGGGCCGAAGTCGTCGTGCGCATGGATTTCGCCTGCTTGGCAAGCTGGCCCATGAAGGTGTCTTCCCCGACGGAATTGACCTGGCAGACGGCTTTTCCCGAAACGATCAGAGAACCGGAAAGCAGCAGATCGCCTTCCTTCTTGGAGACGGGCTTGGATTCGCCGGTCTGCTGGGATTCGTTCACTTCGACCGCGCCGCTCTTCAGGATGCAGTCGGTCGCGACCTGTTCGCCGCTTTTGAGGACGACGATGTCGTCGAGCACGAGTTCTTCCGGCGTAATCTGGTACGTCTCCGAATTGCGGACGACGGTCGCCTTCGGGGCAATCATCAGTTTCATCCGGTCAGTCGTGATTTTCGCCTTGATCTGCTGATAGACCCCGATGACGAGATTGGCAAAGACGATGAAGACGAACGTGAAATCCGTCAGATGGACCTTCTCGGTGGAATACGGGGAAAAGACCAGCATCAGGACGGCCAGCGAAATCATCAGAATGTTGAAATACGTCAGGAAATTCTCGCGGATGATCTTCCCGACGGACTTGGTGTATTTTGCCGGGACGGTGTTCTTCAGGCCCTGCTCGTTCCGGATGCGGACCATGTCCGAGGAAAGCCCGCGCTCGGGCGAAGGGAAATAGCGCTCGATTTCCGCCTTGGATTTCGCCTGTTCGTACGAATTGATATCGCTCGAACGGCGGAACAGAGGGAATTTCTTCTTTTTTTCCTGCGCTTCCGCTTGGTTCAGACGTTCGAAAAGTTCTTTCTTGTCGATGCCGGAGACAGCTTCCGCCGGCTTGGGTGAGGTTTCCTGCCGCTCTTCTTTCTTCCGCTCCTTCTTTCCGAACATGAAAACGGGGCTCCTTATAAATCCTTGATCAGGATGTAGACCGTGTCCTTCGGGACGGAATATTCCGCGGCGAGGATCTTGGCGATCTTCGTCTTCTTCTCGCCGGATTCCAGCATCTTCTTTGCTTCTTCCAGCACGGTCTTTTCGTCGAACGCCTTTTCTTCTTTCTTGTGTCCTTCGACGACGATCACGAATTCGCCTTTGAGCGTAAGGATATCAAAGGAGGAGCAGATTTCCCCTAACGTCCCGTAAATGTTCTCCTCGTGGATTTTCGTCAGCTCCCGCGAGACGGAAACGCGGCGGTCTTCCCCGAAACTATCCCTTAAATCCTCCATCATTTCCGTAAAACGGTGCGGAGCTTCGTAAAAAATGAGCGTCTCGGGACGGTCTTTCAGCGTCGAAAGCAGTTTCTTCCTCGCGGAAGACTTGACCGGAAGGAACCCGTAGAACGAAAAATCCGCGGTGTCGAATCCGGAAGCGACCAGAGCCGAAACGAAAGCGGTCGGGCCGGGGATGGTCGAGACGGGGATTCCCTCTTCTAGGGCGATTTGGGCGAGCAGAGCGCCCGGATCGGAGATGCCCGGCATGCCCGCGTCGGAGACGAAGGCGGCCATCAGTTTTTCCTCCTTCATCTGGGCGACGATCTTCCTGCCTTTTTCTTCTTCCTTCTGGGAATAGCACGAAACGAGCTTCTTCATCGGAAGCTTCAGTTTTTCTAACAGGGACGCGGTCATCCTCGTATCTTCGCAGACGACTAGATCCGCCTCGGTCAGGATTTCCCTCGCGCGCACGGAAAAATCACCGATGTTTCCGATCGGCGTTCCGACCAGGTACAGAATCGGCTTTTCCTCTCCTCCGAACGGCCGGTTGAATTTAAGCGCCATGGCCGTTATTTCCCCGGTTGTTTTTATCTGGCTTCGGATTGTTGGACGGGCGTCTGTTCTGTCCGTTCTTCGGATTCGGACGGGATTTCCCGTTATTCGGATTCCCCCTGTTCTGGGCGTTCTTTCCGTTCGGACGGGCGTTCGTGTTGTTATTCCCGTTCTTCGGGTTGCTGTTGCTCTGCCCTTTTCCGTTCGGACGGTTCGGGCGGGAGCGGTTGTTGCCGTTTCCTTTCTTGTTGCCCTTGTACATCCAGCGTTCCTCCCCGCGGAACGGATTCGAATCGGAATTCCTGTTCCTTCCGTCCGGGCGGTTTCCGCTATTGTTTCCGTTGCGGTTTTTCAGATTCGGATTCTTCTTGGCGGAACGGCTTCTGTCGAGCGAACGGATGCGTTCCTGCTCGGCTTTCTTGGCCTCGATGACCGCCTCGGATTTCGAAGCCGGATGGACGATTCCGAGATCGGACGGTTTCGGAAGTTCGGCCGAAGAAGGAGTCGCCGTAACAGAAGGAGAATACGTCTTTCCTTCCTTGATCGCGTTGAATCCGTCGAGGGAAATGGTCTTCATGTCGTCGGGAGAAGAGAGGGTCACGGTACGCGAAAGGATGTTCACCGAGGAGACCTTCATCGTCTTGCCTTCGTAAACGACGGCCGTGCCGTTTCTAGGATAGTTCGGGCGTTCCCGCACGTACGCTTCGTCTTCGTATTTGAGGCAGCAGATCAGCTTCCCGCACTGGCCGGAAAGCTTCGGGATGTTGATGGCGAGCATCTGGTCCTTGGCCATCGCGATCGAGATCCCGTCGAAAGAGGACAGGAACGTGGAGCAGCATAACGGCAGGCCGCAGATGCCGAGTCCGCCGACCATCTTGGCCTTGTCGCGCGGGCCGACCTGCTTCATTTCAATCCGGGCGTGCACGAGGTGCGGAAGGACGTGCAAAAGGCTGCGGAAATCCACGCGGGAATCCGCCGTGTAAAGCACGGTCGCCTTCTGTCCGTCGAGGGAAGTGATGAGACGGAAGATCTGCATGTCGAGGCCTTCGTCCGAAGCTTCCTTCTGCACGAGCGGAAGCAGGCGTTCGTCCTGCTCGGCGTTGGTCTTGGCCGAAATCAGGTCCGTCTTGGACGCTTTGCGCTCGAGCGGGACGTAGATTTCTGTGTTCTCCCCTTCGCGCACGAGGCGGACGTTCACGACCTTGCCGAGATATTCGTTCCCGCCGTCGTTGATGACGACGTCGTCGTGAACCGAAACGGGTTCTTCGGCGTACGCGTATGTGAGCGTAGGCTCGTTGACTTTGACTCCGACGATATAAGCTTCACCCATGGTTATTGTTCCTCCAAAAGACAAGAAAGACGTGCCAGCATCAGAGCGCCGTTCATGTTGGCGTTCAGTTTGCTCTTGGCTTCGTCCAGAAGCAGGATCGCCTTCGGCAGGCGGTCGCGGTATTGATTCAGACCGGGCAGCAGTTCCTTCAGAATTTCCCTCCCTTCGCCGAGATAAGCGGAGCGGAACAGGATGCTTAAGAACCGGTACAGGTTATTATAACATGCATTCCCTTTCAGATTTTTCGAGGTGGCCTGAATCAGGTCGAAGCAGGCCGCGTCCGGCCCGAAGCTCTCCATATCCTTGCAGAACTGAAGAGTCAGGTCGTACGCCGTCTGGAACTCGGGGCTATCCATCAGCTCCTCTTTCGCCTGTTCGTCGTAGACCTGGTTCGAAGCGAAATAATAGGCGGCCTTTTCGTGTTTCCCCGTATAATTTTCGGCCCGTGCGACCAGATTCGGCGTTTCGATCTTCACCCGCTCGCAGCGGGAGACGATCGTCGGAAGGACCGCTTCAACGTTCGAAGTGGTCAAAAAAGCGATCGTGTTCCCCGACGGTTCCTCGATGGTCTTCAAAAGCGCGTTGATTCCTTCCACGGAAATGTTCTCCACGTGGTTGATGACGTAGCAGGAGATGTGTCCTTTTTCGACCGAGGACATCGACGTGAAATCTTCGAGGTCCTGGATGTCCTGCTTCTTGATCCGGCCCTGTCCGCCGTCGATAAGCAGGAAATCCGGCGCGTTTCCTTCGTCGAACCGATGGCACGCGGCGCACTTTCCGCAGGCCAGCACCGACTCGGTGCAGAACAAAGATTTCGCCAGATAGAGGGCGCTGTCGAGCAGAGGCGCGGAAGGCTCGCCGAAAAGCAGGAACGCGTGCGAAAGGTGGTCGTTTTTCCGCGCGTTCGTAAAAAGCTTCGCGAGCTTCTTCTGTTCTTTGACGAAAGCGTCTTCCGTATAAGCCATGGTCTATTTCTTCCCCGCCAAAAACGCGTCGAGCTTTTCCTTCAGAACGGCATAGGTCTCTAGACGCACTTCCTCGGGGCTCTTCTCCCCGTCGATGCGGATGAAACGGTCCGCGAAGCGCTTCTCGAGTTCCTTATAGCCCTTGTAGACCCTCTGATGAAATTCAAGCTTTTCCGCGTCGAGCCGGTCGACCTTGTCTTCCCGGTTCTTCCGGATCCTTGCGAGCCCGACTTCCGGACGCACGTCGAAGAACAGCGTCCAGTCCGGCAGCCGCCCGTCGATGGCGAACATGTTGATTGAAAGGATCTCGTCCGCCCCGAGATTCCTTCCGTAACCCTGATAGGCCAAGGAGGAATCGACGTAGCGGTCGGTCAAAACAATCTTCCCCGCGTCGAGCAGGGGGAAGATGTCCTGATTCATCAGCTGGCAGCGCGAAGCCGCGTAAAGGAGGGCTTCTGTCTTGGGATTTTCATCGGTGTTTTCCTTATCCAGGATCAGGGAACGGATCTTTTCGGAGATGCGGTTCCCTCCCGGTTCGCGGGTCAGCAGGAATTCGTATCCCTCGTCCTTCAGCCTTCCGCACGCGTAGGAAAGAGCCGACGACTTCCCCGAGCCGTCCCCGCCTTCAATCGATATCAGCAGTCCGCGGTCCATATGCATCATTCTTCCCCTTTCATGTCGGTACGCGCCGAGAACGCACGTTCGATCGTGCGTTCGTCGACGTATTCGAGATCCGCCCCGACCGGTAGACCGTAAGCGAGGCGGGTGATCTTCATCCCGGTGTCTTCCAAAACCGTGGCGATGTATTTCGCCGTCAGTTCCCCGTCCATCGTCGACGAGCAGGCGACGATGACTTCCGAAATCTTTCCGTCCGCAACGCGCTGTTTCAGTTCGGGAACCCCGATTTCGTTCGGCCCGATTCCCTTCACGGCGCTGAGATTCCCCGCGAGGACGAAATAGAGCCCGCGGTATTTCCCCCGCTCGAAGGAGAGGATGTTCTTCGCGTCCGTCACGACGAGGAGCTTCCCGTGATCGCGTGAAGGATCGTCGCAGACCGGGCACTTTTCCGAGTCAATCGGCATATGGCACTTCGGGCACAGGTGCACGTTTTCCTCGACGTTCTTCAGACTGTCCACGAATGCCTCGAGTTCCTCGCGTGAAAAGCCGAGCGTCGCGTAAGCGAGGCGTTCCGCCGTCTTGTTCCCGATTCCCGGAAGCTTCTTATAGGAAGCGATCAGCCGGGTGACCGCATCAATCTGTTCCATTAAAATCCGCCGCCTAAGGAAGAACGCATCGAATTCGCGAGGTCTTCCTGCGCTTTCTTAATCTGGTCGAGCACGTTCTGGAAGGCGAGCTTCACCATGTCCTCGAGGCCTTCCTTGTCGGAAGGATCGATCGCGTCCTGGAGAATATCGACCTTTTCGACCTTGTAATTCCCGTACATCGAGACCTTGACCGCTCCGCCGGCTTCCCCGGTGAAGAGCGTCTCCTCGATCTCTTTCTGCTTCTTCTGCATCTCTTCCTGCATCTGCTGCGCCTGGCGCATCAATTTATTAAAATCCATTTTGTTCTTTCCTTTCCTGAAATTTCATTCCTTATTTTTTTCCGAATCCCATCATGTCGAGGAAGCGGGAGGCGTTGTCGGCCTGTTTCTCCTCGGACGTCCTCTCCATTTCCGCGGAAGGTGCTGACGGAGCCGGTTCTTCCTTCTCGGTTTCTTCCGCCTCAGAAGGAAGGACAATCGGTTTCGGATCCGGCAGCTGCCCCGCCTGGTTCAGTTCCATGAAGCGGCGCACGTAGTCGATATAGTCATTGTGGATCAGCGCAACGACCTTCATATGGTCCATTCCGAACACGTTCTTCATCAGCAGGCGGATCGCCTCCTGGTTCGAATAGCGGTTGATGGTCTGGACGGAGGCCTGGAACAGGCTCTTGACGACCAGCACGTCCTCGGTCGCGATGACCGGGACCGTCTTGGTCTTCAGTTCGTTGGCGAGGTACATCGACGGATCGGAAACGGACACGGTGGACAGTTTTTCGTCCCAGGAATGCAGGATCGTGTTCTTCAGCTGCTTGTTCCCCTGAACCATGATGTTCAGGATGAAGTTCTGATCCGGCGTGAACAAATCGCTTCCGGCGGGTTTAGGGACATATTCGTCGATGGTCGAAGTCCGAATCGTCTGAACCGGGGTTGAAACGGATTCGGACGGAGAAGAAGGCGTTTCTTCCTTGGCGGGCGCTTTCGTCTGGACGGGAGCGGGGATAGGAGCAGGCGTTACGGCCGGCGCGGCCTGATTCGATGTAGGGGCGGAGACGGGTTTCTGCGTTTCGTTAGGAGCCGAGCTTCCGACGATTTCGACGTCGGACGGTTTCAGGCTCAGGTCGAGCAGCGTCATTTCGAACGTGTCGAACGGGCTCGCGGCGGAGCGGTATTCCCTTCTCGCCTTGATCAGCGTATTCAGGCAGGAACGGATTTCCGAAGGGGAAATCGCGATTTTGATGGCTTCTTCCGGCTTGAGGAACGTCAATAGCGACGGATCCCTCGTGGTCCCGTAGATCAGAAGGTCCTTGTAGATGTTCGTCAGATCGTCGTGGAGACGGAGGATGTCCGCGCCCTGGGCGTAACGATCCTTGACGAAATGGACGGTCTCCTGAATCTTCCCGAGATGGATGTTCTTGACCAGCTCGATCTCGTCGTCGACCTTCATCAGTCCGAAAATCGTGTCGACGTCCGCGGCGGTGACTTTCTCGCCCGAATAGGAAATCGCCTGGTCGAGGAGGGAAAGCGAGTCGCGGACCCCGCCCTGCGCGATGCGGGCGATGGTCTTCAGGGCTTCTTCCTCGTATCCGACCTTTTCCTGTTCGAGGATGTGCTTCATGTTCGCGATGATGTCCTCGTCGGAGACCTTGGAGAAATTGAAACGCTGGACGCGGGACAGAATCGTCGGAAGGATTTTGTCCGGTTCGGTCGTGGCCAGGATGAAAATGACGTTTTCCGGCGGTTCCTCGAGCGTCTTCAGAAGCGCGTTGAACGCGCCTCCGGTCATGGAGTGGACCTCGTCGATGATGTAGACCTTGTAGCGTCCCAAGATTGGGGCGAACCCGACCTGCTCGATCAGGGCACGGACGTTATCCACGCCGGAGTTGCTCGCAGCGTCGATTTCGTAGACGTCCGGATGCTTCCCCTGCAGGATGTCGACGCAGTCCTCGCAGTGCCCGCACTCGTGTCCGACCCCTTCCGCGCAGTTCAGAGCCTTCGCGAAAAGGCGGGCGATGGTCGTCTTGCCGGTTCCTCTCGGTCCGCAGAAAAGATAGGCGTGGGCGAGCTTGCCTTCCTTCAAGGCGTTCTGCAACGTGCGGATAATCGGTTTCTGCCCGACGACTTCCGAGAAAGTCTTCGGACGGTACGTCCTGTAGAGAGCTCTATATGCCATTTCGACTTCCCACCTTTCTGCTTTCGTTTTTTATTATACAACCCAAAGCCCGTTTCTTTCTGTAAGAAAGAAAACGGAAAAGAAGAAAAGAGCCGGGATTCCCGTGGGGAAAACCGGCCGAATGATATAATCCGATAAGAACTGAACGGATTTTAACGGAGCTTTTTAAGAAACGGGGTCTGCTTCCTAGAAAATCTTCGTAAGGCGCAGGAAACGCGGGCGGCCCGACCAGTCCGGGTAGATTTCGGCCTTATAGGACTTGAGGACGTTCCTTGCGAGACGGAGGGTCTCGTCGGCGTTCGTCGACTCGATTTCGAAATAGGCGACCCCGTGCTCGTTCAGGACGGAGGGAAGACCCGCGAACAGGGCGCGGAAGGCGTCTAATCCGTCCTCCCCGCTGAAAAGCGCATCCTGCGGTTCGTAACCGAGGGAACGGTCGAGAACTTCTCCGGATTTGATGTAGGGAGGATTCGAGACGACGAGATCAAACTTCAGTCCGTTCTTCTTGAAATAGTCGAAATAGGAGCAGAGGGCGATGTTCACCTCGAGCTTGTTGACGTCGCAGTTGTGCTGGGTCATCTGGACCGCGTACGGGCTGTAATCGGAAGCGTAGACCGTAGCGTCGGGGAACATCTTCTTCAAAGACAAGGCGATGCAGCCGCTGCCGCAACAGACGTCCAGAGCGGAATGGATGAGGGTCCTCTTCTGTTTGTCCTCGATGAAGAGCATCATTTCCTCCGTCTCCGGTCGCGGAATCAGGACGTGGTGGTTCACGTCGATATGGAGATGGTAGAAATCCACGAACCCGATGAGGTACGCCGGCGGATAGCCCGCGGCGAGCACTTCCATGTCTTTGTCACACTGTTCCGGCATCATGAAAAGACGGCCGCTCTTCGTCGCGTCGTAATTCACGTGATAACGGTAAATGAACAGCGCGCGGATGTCCGCTTCGGGAATCCCCATCGCCATCATCTGGCGGATGGCCGTGTCGGAATTGAGAATCGCCATGGATTTACTTGCTGTTCTGGGCCGCCTTCGCCTGGGCGAGGATCATTTCCTTCTGGTTCGCTTCGTTCAAAGCGTCGAGCAGATCGTCGAGGTCTCCGTCCATGATGCGGTCGAGGTTGTTGACCGTGTAGCCGATGCGGTGATCGGTGACGCGGTTCTGCGGATAGTTGTAGGTGCGGATCTT
>CAYUFI010000005.1:0-49363 GCA_964444175.1 uncultured Clostridiaceae bacterium
CTGCTAAATTACCATTGCCATCGAGCAATGGACCATCGGATAAAAGATGCTGTTCACTCATGATTATTTCCTCTTTAATTTATTGTATCGCATGTCTTTGCGGATGGTGATGAAAAGGTGGCCGGCTTCATACCTATGCATGTCTCATGTATCGGCAAGGAGTCCATAGAGGCAAACAAGGTCAAAAGCATCATCACGTGTCCTTTTATATAGGAGTAAATGGTCATCTTAAGTGCAACACTTTGAGATGGCTTCGGCACAAAAGCCTAAATCGAAAGCATCGATGGAGTAGTCCATGGTGTTCGTACGGAGAAGCTAGTGCTCCGCCAGTTGTGCAGTATCCGAACTCTCCGCGGGTTCGGTTTTTTCTTTTCCGTTCCGGTTCACTCGAAATCAATCATCTCCGCGTCCGGGGAATCCCAAATCTCCTTCAGCGTCTTTCGCCGAACATCCTTGCCCGATTGGTGGCGTCTCGACGACGACCGAGTCCGCCCCGCTTTGGTAATTTTTTAGCAGATCGTAGGCGTTTTCGAAAGGACAGTGAACAGAAGACTGAGAGAAGACCCTTCCCTCCGTTTCGTTTCGTCCCCGCCCCTTCTCCGAAAGCAGTCTTCGCCTTCGAAAAGGAATCCCTCTGCGGAGATTTCGCCGTCAATTCCGTCCCTTTTTCCGGACAGAGTTCTTTCCCCTCGGAACAAATTTTGAAAGAGGGTGTTGATTTCTTTCTTTTTTCCTTTATAATCCCATATTAAAAAAACGGGAAAGGAGGACTTTACCCATGGAAATCAAAGCCGTCTTCTGCGATATCGACCAGACGCTCTATTCGCATAAAAGCAAATGCGTCCCGCCCAGCGCCGTCCACGCAGTCCAGGACATCCAGGCCAAAGGAATCAAGTTCTTCCTCTGTTCGGGAAGAAACGCTTACCTGATCCGCAAATCCGGCGTCTATGACTACGTGAAGCCAGACGGGATCGTCACGATGAACGGGGCCCAGGCGATCGTGGACGGGAAATCCGTCTTCCTCCATCCGATCCCTTCGGAAGTCGTCGACGCCCTGGTCAAGTTCGCCAAGCGCCTCCGCTTCGGACTGACCCTCATCGAGGAGAAGGAAGGGCACATCAACATGATTGACGAACGGGTCATCTCGGCCCACGAGAAATACGGAACGCGCTTCCCGCAGCCGCGCACCTTCCCGGACCATTACGACCGGGTCGTGTATCAGGCGGTAGCCTACTGCGACGCCTTCGACGAGTCGCTCTTCCTGCCCCATCTGAAGAAATGCAAGACTGCACGCTGGGACGAATACGCGGTCTACATCATGCCGAAGGACTGCGACAAGGCCCGGGGCATGGAAGCGGTCCTGAAGCACTTCGGCTGGACCGTGGAGAACGCCATGGCCTTAGGGGACGACAACAACGACATCGAGATGATCGATAAGGCCGGAATTGGAGTCGCGATGGGGAACGCTCTCCCGACAATCAAGAAACACGCAGACTTCGTGACGGACGACGTCGACGACGACGGGCTCGCCAAGTCCTTCTTGAAATACGGGCTCATCAAACAAATCCGGAAATAGCGCCTCTTTTAGGAGTCCTTCTTGAAATGGTATCCTATAGATACGTTTGTTTCCGGAAGGAAGACTTCCGAATTAGAAAGTACTCATCAACATGGACAATCAGCAGGACAGTCAGGAAGCGAAGAAGATTTTCGACGCCCTCCACGACAAAGGATGGTCGGATCAGGACATCCTGAAAGCGTGCGCCGTCTCTTTTCAGGACGGCAGGATGAATAGAAAAGACCTCATCGCGGTCGCGATGTATCTGAAGGCGGACATCAACCCCGATTTCGTCAACGCCGAAACCGACGAAGAAGCCAAGGCCCTCCTTTTTACGAAGCCCGAGCACGGGTACGTCAAGGCCGAAGACCTCGATCCGGACCTGAAGACGATGAACGGGTTCCGGGAAGCCATCGATCAGCTGCTGAAGGAAAAGCGCACGCCGGACGAAATCATGCAGGGACTCGCCGTGGCCTTCCGAGAAGACGAACTGACGAAGGACCAGTTCATCCGTCTCGCCAAGGAACTCGGATTCGAGATGGATCCGGAATTCGTCGCGGAAAAGGATTTGACCGCCGCGAAGAAGATGATCTTCCCGGATTATCAGACGAAATAGGAAGCCGGTCTTTCATCCGTCTTTTAGAGCGGGGTTCCGCTCTTTTTTCTTCACTGCGAAAAGGAGTCCGTCTGAGGTGAGACCCAAAAGTTGGACTTCCATCTGGAGGGTCTCACCTCATTTATTCCGTACGTCCTTTTTTTTCAAAATGGGTCTCCCACGGAGCCTTGCGGAGTGATAGGATAAATAGGGCACCCCCTGAGAGTTTTTTCTCTTCTGATAGGAGGTTTTTTTATTTTATGAAACAGGCAAAGTTCGTCTTCGTCACAGGCGGAGTCGTGTCTTCCTTGGGGAAAGGAATCACCGCTTCCTCGCTGGGACGCATGCTCGTTAAGCGCGGGCTGAAAATTTTCATGATGAAGTTCGATCCGTATCTGAACGTCGATCCGGGCACGATGAGCCCTTATCAGCACGGAGAGGTCTACGTCACCGACGACGGGGCCGAGACGGATCTCGACTTAGGGCATTACGAACGCTTCACGGACCTCAATCTGACCAAGGAGTCTTCCGTTACCTCCGGCAAGATCTACCAGACCATCATCGAGAAGGAACGCCGCGGGGACTACCTCGGATCGACGGTCCAGATCATCCCGCACGTCACGAACGAAATCAAGAAGAGAATGCACGATGCGGCGGAAGTCTCCGACGCGGACATCGTCATCGTCGAGATTGGCGGCACGGTCGGCGACATCGAATCGACCGCGTTCATCGAAGCGATCCGCCAGATGCGCTCCGACATCGGTTACGACAACACCCTCTACATCCATAACACGCTCGTCCCGTATCTGAAAACCACCCAGGAGACCAAGACCAAGCCGACCCAGCACTCCGTCAAGGAACTCGCCGGCATGGGCGTCCAGCCGGACATCATCATCCTCCGTTCGGAAGTCCCGGTGGATCTGAAGACGAGACAGAAGATCTCGCTGTTCTGCAACGTCCCGGTGAGGAACGTCCTCGTCTCGATGGATATGCCCTACCTCTACCAGGTCCCGCTCTCTCTGCACGAGCAGGGACTCGACGACATCGTCCTCGAGCATTTCCGTCTCGGCGCGCCGGAAGCGGACATGTCCGATTTCGAGAACCTCGTCAAGAAGATTTCCCTCATCCAGAAGCAGGTCGATATCGCCCTTGTCGGGAAATACGTCGAGCTGCACGACGCCTACATCAGCGTCGCGAATTCCCTGACTTACGCGGGCTACGTCTATGACCGCAACGTCAAGATCCACTGGATCGATTCGCAGACGGTCACCGAGGAATCGGCTCCCGACATCTTCAAAGACATCGACGGAATCCTGGTCCCGGGCGGATTCGGCGTCCGCGGGACCGACGGGAAGAAGATCGCCATCCGTTACGCCCGCGAGCACAACGTTCCGTTCCTAGGCATCTGCCTGGGTCTCCAGATGGCTATCATCGAATACGCCAACGACGTTCTAGGCATGAAGGGCGCGGACACGACCGAGTTCGATCCGAAGACCCCGTACCCGGTGGTCGACTATCTGCCGAGCCAGTACAAGGGAATCAAGCTCGGTGGAACGATGCGCTTAGGCGCCTACGACTGCAGGGTCGTCAAGGGCACGAAGGCCTACGAGGCGTACGGGGAAGAGAACATCTCCGAACGCCACCGTCACCGCTACGAGGTGAATCCGGCGTATCTGGACAGATTCGACGACGGGAACTTCGTGGTTTCCGGCAAGAACCCGCAGACGGGTCTGACCGAAATCATCGAGCTGAAGAACCATCCGTGGTTCGTCGCGACCCAGTTCCATCCGGAATTCAAGAGCCGGCCGCTGAAGCCGCATCCGCTGTTCCGCGAATTCGTGCACCACGCGATTCTGAACCGCAAGGAAAAAGGCGGGGAGGAATAAATTTAGACCGTTCCGGAAGGGAAAATTCCCTTCCGTTTTTTGTTGTCCGGTCTTTCTTAAAAGCCCTTACATCTCCGTATTGAAGTCCTATTTCTCCAGGACTATAATGTGGTAGGATTTTGATAGTCGGAGTATCATTTTCAAGGAGAAACGCCCGTGCGGCCGAAGTTCACCGAAGAGAAGAAAGAGAGCGTGAAAGCGTCGATCGTCCCCAAGGCGCTCGACCTGTTTTATCAAAAGGGAATCCCGGACGTCGCGATGATGGACATCGCCGAGAAGTGCTCCATCGGGATTGCGACCCTGTACCGCTATTTCAAGGAAAAGAAAGCGATCGTGATTCCGAGCGGGACCCTGCTCTGGAATAGGAAGAAAGAGGAGTTCGAAAAGATCTACGGACAGGGCATAAAGAGCGGGAAAGACGGATACGGGATCCTGAAGAATCTCTATTCCTACTTCCTGGAGCTGTTCGAAAAAGAGCCGGAGTTCTTCCGTTTCCTGGCGGATTTCGACGCGTTTCTCCTGCGCGAGAAGCCGGAAGAGCAGGAAATGGACGCGTACGATTCGGTCCTAGGGGAGATTAAGGACGTGTTTCATAAGGCCGTTACAAGAGGCCAGGAGGACGGATCGGTCCGGAAGGACATCGATTTCGGCCCGACGTACTATTCCTTCTCGAAAGCCCTGCTGGGATTAGGCGAGAAGCTCTCCATGAAAAAGGATCTGCTGAAGTCGGACAGGGAAGTGGATAAAGAAAAGCAGATGGAAACGATGTTAAAAGCCGTGCTGGAATATCTGAAGGGAACTTTAATAGGAGCATGAACCTATGAAATACGAAGTGGTTTACGAATATAAGGGAGAGACGTACGTCAATTCCTCGGCGGCCGCCGAAGTCACGCTGCTCAAAGGCGAGAACAACTGGTCGTTATCGGTTCTTCCCCACGGGAAGATCAAAATTGTCTCGTGCCGGATGGAGCTCGACGATTCCTTAAAACCCGGGGAGAAGTTCTTCTCGAACGGATACCAGTCCTGGACGAGAAGCCGGGAGCTGTCCTTTTTCCAGAAGACCCCGAAGATGGGAATCCTGGGAAGGACGAAGAAGTTCGAGGACCTCTACCATTTCTCCGCGTACGGGGATTCCCGGTTTCGGAAGTACCGGAGGCACGCTTCCTACACGTTGACGTATTTCCGGAAAGGGAAACATTTCCGTTTCTACGGTTCGGAAAGCGAGAAGAACGGATATACGGTCTTCTATCTGAAAGGACGGAAGCTCTGCGCGGAAAAAGACGACAAAGGGCAGGTCCTCGAGAAAGAAACCGAACTGTTCTCGATCTATAAAGCGGAAGGAAGCGAGGACGAGGTTTTCGACCAATATCTGAAAGTCCTCGGACACGGACCGATTCAGGACGATCAGGTCTTCGGGTACACGTCCTGGTACCGCCATTACGAGGACATCTCGGAAGAGAAGATCCTGACGGATCTGGAGAACCTGAAGAAGACGGGGCTTCCGTTCACCCTGTTCCAGATCGATGACGGATACGAGGCCAAGGTCGGAGACTGGAAGAAATACAAACCTTCCTTCCCGAACGGGCTCGCGGGAATCTATGAGAAGATCGCGGAAGCCGGGTTCGTCCCGGGCATCTGGCTCGCGCCGTTCTGCGCCCAGAAGGATTCCGATTTGGTCAGGGAACATCCGGAATATCTCTTAAGGGATGAAAAGGGAAATCCGATCTACATGGGGGCGAACTGGAACGGAACGTACGCCCTCGATTTCCATAACGAAGACCTGAAGCGGTATCTGCACGAGGTCTTCCAGTACTACATCTCCCTCGGCGTGAAGGTCTTCAAGCTCGATTTCCTCTACGCCTGCACGCTCGCCCTGCACGAGGACGAGACCAGGGGAGGACTGATGGAGGAAGCGATGGAGTGGATCCGCGGGGAGCTGAAAGGATGCAAGATCCTCGGCTGCGGCGTCCCGCTCTCGGCGGCGTTCTTCAACGTCGACTACTGCCGCATCAGCATGGACGTCTCGCAGAAATGGAACGACGCGTGGTACATGCGTTTCTTCCATCCGGAGCATAACTCCACCAAGTATGCCATTACGAACATCCGCGTCCGCGCGCCGTTCAACCGGCGTTTCTTCCTCAACGATCCGGACGTGGTCTTCCTGCACGGGACGGAAATGAGCCCGAAGCAGAAGGAGAAGCTCTTCGAAGCCGCGAGGAAGTACGGCGGGGTGCACCTCACCTCGGACGACTTCGCCCTCTACAACGAAGGCGACATCGACCGCTGGAACACAATGATCGCGAAAGCAAAAAAAGAAAATCGTCGCTCATCCGATTCAGAAAGATAGTGTTAGAAAGAAGGAACAGAAATCATGTCTGAAATCAAAGACCGTTCGTCGGTGATCTTCGGAAATCCGATCGACAGAAAGACGATCCGCCAGGGTCTGAAATCCAAGAAGAAGTTCTTGAAGAAATACGGGGACGACACGGACAAAATCTACCATCTGAAGGCCGTTCCGGTTCCGACGCTGAGTTTCATGGGCGTCGAGAACCTCGTTCTCTCCGATACGGAGCTGAAGCTTCCTAAGAACGCACTCATCGTCGGCAACATCCGCATGGGCTTTGGGCACTACCGCATCAGCATGGCCATGGCTTCCTGCGCCAAGGCGCTCGGGTTCGAGCCGTACTGGCTCGATTTGGCCTCGTTCGACGCGACCGGCTCGAAGATGATCCGGGAACAGAACGACCTCTACTCCCTCGCCTCGAGGATCTCACAGGTCTCCCACCTGTTCAACCACTTCATCTGGGAACCGCTGAACTCGGAAGGCTTTAGGAAGCTCACCTACAATTCCAAGGACCAGAAGAACGCCGAGCTGCTCGTCCCGCTCTTCCACGACATCCCCAAGGACACCCCGTACATCGCCACGCACGTCTGGCCGTCGCAGGCCGCCGTCCACGCGGGGATGACCCACGTCGTGAACGCGGTTCCGGATAACTGGCCGATGGCCCTCCACCTCTCCGAAGGCGCGATCCACACGGTCCAGACCCCGTTCGCCTATCTCGGTTACAAGATGCTGAACGGCATGGCGAAGACGCCTTTAAAAGGCATTCCCGAGGAGGATCTCTATGAGGTCGGGCACTACGTCGACCACGAGCTCGTCTCGAACATAGATGCCGACGTCGAAGCGAGAATCCGCCGCATCCAAAACAAGGAACCGGTCCGCATCCTCCTCTCCGTCGGCGGAGCCGGCGCTGGGGAGAAGCTGTTCTTAGAGATGGTGAAGCACCTCCTGCCGTACGTCGAAAAGAAGAGAGCAGCGGTCTTCCTCAATTTCGGGGACCATCTCGGCGTCTACGAGTATCTGTGCAAAAAGATTCCGGGTTTCGACTCGAAATGCGTCAAGTTCTTCGACCGGTACGAAGATTTAAACAAGTTCGTCGGAACGATGGGAACCTCGCGGATCGAAGGAATTTACGCCGTCTGCAACAAGAACATCTTCGAAGCGGTCTATTCGACGAACCTCCTCATGCGGAACGTCGAGTTCCTCATCACCAAACCGTCCGAACTGGCGTACTACCCGGTCGTGAAGGTCATGATGCGCCACATCGGAGGACACGAGGTCTACGGGGCGATCCACGCGCAGGAAGAAGGTGATTCAACCTTCGAATGCCCGGACGAGAGGAGTATGAACGAGATGCTCGACCGCCTGCTGAACGATCCGGAACTGCTGATCCATCTGAACCGTCAGATTCAGAAACTCCGGGACGAAGGCGTCTATAACGGCGGATACGAAGTCGTCAAGCTCGCCGTCAACGGGAGAAGAAAGTAAGATCCGTCCATCGAAAAACCCGCGGTTTCCCCGCGGGTTTTCGTTTGACTGAACTTCCTTACTTCTTCTCTTCGATCTTCTTCACTTCGGCGTCGACGACATTGGAATCTTCATAAGAACCGGCATCCTTTTCTTCGCGCGGCTTACCTTCCACGTCGACGACATTGCTCTTCTTTTCCGGCTTCACCTTCTCGACCTTGGCTTTTTTGACCCGTTCCTTGCGGTACGGGGCGAAGACAGAGACCAGATCGAAGATGCCGATGCCGACCATCAGCAACCCGATCAGGACCATCACGACCGTATAGACGACCGAATCGGCTTTCTCCTGATAGACCAGAAGCAGTACGCCTCCGGCGACAAAGAGGAGGGAAAGGACGTACTCGATCGATCCGATCACGACCGACCGGCGTCTGCGCACGATCGCGAACGTCGCGCCCATCGCGATCGTGAAGGCGATGACGAAGCAGAGCGTCGCGATGAAGAAGAGAATCAGGGACTTGATGTTCCCGAGGAGCTCGGGCGCCTTCACGGCGAAGAGGATACCGAAGGAAATCTCCAGTACGGACGTCAGGAATTCCGAGACGACCGCCCCGATGGTGACCGGCTCGAAGAAATAGCGCAGAAGCGAAATGATTCCGTCGATGCCGAGGACGATACCGAAGATCCGGTAGATCCAGGCCTGAAATTCATCGTTCTGGCAGTAGACAATCGCCAGTACGCCCAAGGTGATGAACGCGAGCCCTTCGATGACGCGGATGACCGTCCAGGCGCCTTTGAATTTCGCGGCGGCTTCCGCCAGACCCGCCTTTTCATTTTCTTCCGACATGTTGGATGACCTCCTGTTAGTGAACCCGAGGATATTGTAATTCAAAAGAGGATGAACGCGAAATAAATAAAATGCAAGCTTTGTAACTCTGACAAAAGGGAAGGACACGGAAGGGACGGAAAAGCTTGGAAATTCCGTATCAGATCCGGATCGACGGATTCTCGATCAGGACGGGCGTCGCCTGCTGTCTCGCCCCGAAAAAAGAAGCGGAGAAGCTCGTCTTAGGAGGAACTTCCAGGCGGAGATTTGCGGTCTGAGCCTTTCCGAATACGTGAACAGGATACAGGGAGTGACGTTCTGAAATCCGAAATAGCAGGATTTCTTCCAAGAGAAAAATAGAATAATCTTGTAAATCGGTCCCGGTAGTGATAATTTAATAAAGCGCCGGGACTGTAGCTCATTTGGCAGAGCACCTCGTTCGCAACGAGGGGGTGGCGAGTTCGAATCTCGTCAGTTCCACCATCTTCGAAACAGCGGTCCGAGAAATCGGACTTTTTTCTTGTCGGAACAGACCGGACGCCCGGTCTGTCTAAGAGAATTAAAAAAATCGATTTTGTGCATCGGTTGCACATCATTGAATTCAAAAACGTGCAATGGTTCCACAGGATTCCATTGAAAGCCCGCGGAAATGTTCTAGCCCCGCATTTTTAAAAAGCCTAAGGCACGGATATTTTCTCTGCCGCCAAAGCACGGCGGGGAAGCTCGGATAGGGCGGAAAGAACCGGATGCGGGCGCTTCCGTTCTTTCGGTCTATATTGCACGGAGCCGCAGGACGGATTCCGCTCCGCCGTTCTTCTTCGGAAAAGAGTCTTTCCGGGCGTCGCATCCGATTCCGAATCTAAAGGAGAATTGATTGATTCTGATTGTTCCTGCCCGTGGGACGGATAGAAAACAGGTTTTTCTCAAGTTTTCGAACAAAAGAAGAGCAGAAATGAAAGAGATGCTATACTATGGCGAAAGAAGGGAACAGAGACTCATGAAAGTCATTTCCGTCGATCTCGGCGCGACCAGCGGAAGAGTCATGACCGTGACTCATTCCGATCACAGGTTCTCTTATGTCGAAAACGCCCGGTTCATGAACCGGGTCTACAAAGACGGGGAAGGAATTCTCCGTTGGGATTTTCCTTATCTGTTCAGGAACGTAACCGAAGGAATCGGAAAGGCCCTGAAGGAGAATCCAGACGCGGCCTCCATCGGCATCGATACATGGGGCGTCGATTACGGATTCGTCAAGGACGGGAAGCTCCTGAAGGATCCGGCCTGTTACCGCGACAAGAGGACGTTCGCTTCGCAGGAAGAGCTCCTGAAGAGAGTTCCTTTCTCAAGAATCTATTCTCTGACCGGAATCCAGAATCTGCATTTCAACACGATCTATCAGCTGAACAGCGAACATCTCGATTATTCGAATGTCGACGCGTTCCTGATGATTCCGGATTTGATCGCGTATTTCCTGACCGGGGAAGCGAGGCTCGAGGAATGCAACGCCTCCACGACGTCGTTATACGACAAGAAGAATAAACGGATGTCGAAGGAACTGCTCGGGGAAATCGGCGTTCCAGAAAGAATCTTCCCGAAACTGATATTCCCCGGAGAGACCTACGGGAATCTGAAGAAGGAATTCCTGCCGGAAGGGTTTTCTAAGGACGTTCCGGTCGTCGCGGTTCCGACCCACGATACGGCGAGCGCGGTCCTCGGGGCCGACGGTCAGGGGGAATTCGCCTATATCTCCTCGGGAACCTGGTCCCTCATCGGGACGGAACTGAAGAGCCCGATCATCAGCGAAGAGAGCCGGAAGGCGAACTTCACGAACGAGATCGGCTACGGATCGACGGTCCGTTTCCTCAAGAATACGATGGGGATGTTCCTCATCAACGAGGCGAGGAACGACTACAAAAAGCACGGGCAGGAAGTCCATGTCTCCGACATCGTCCCGCTCGTAGGAAGCGCGAAAGACGTCAACTGTTATCTCGACGTGGACAATCCGCTGTTCGAGACGCCCGGAGACATGCTTATGAAAATCCGGACGTACGCGGATAGGACGCATCAAGAAAGGCCGGAAACGCCGGGAGAGACGATGAAAGTCATCTACCGCTCGATGGCGTGCCGCTACAAGAAGATCCTCTCCGATCTGGAGAATCTCGCGAAGGTCCGCTTCTCCTCGATCCTCGTGGTCGGAGGAGGAAACCGGGCGGAAATCCTGAATCAGTACACCGCGGATGTCTGTCGAATAAACGCGGTCACGGGTCCTTCGGAAGCGACCGTGCTCGGGAACGCCTTGGCCCAGTTCATCGCGTTAAAGGAAATTCCGGACGTGTCCGAGGGAAGAAAAGACATCGCCGCGTCGCTCGAGGAACGGATCTACCGTCCCGAAGACACGGAGAAAGCCGAAGAAGAATATCAGAAGTTCTTAATTGCGACAGCTCGATAAATCAAAGGAGGAAGAAAGCATGTCCGTCGAAGAAAATTACAGGAAGGCCAAAGAAGAATTCGCCGAGTTCGGAGTGGATACCGAACAGGCGATGGAAAAGGTGAAGAACATCCCGATTTCCGTCCACTGCTGGCAGGGGGACGACGTCCTCGGATTCGAAGGCGTCACCACTCTCGAAGGCGGCATCCAGACAACCGGGAACTATCCGTACCGCGCCAAAGGGCCGGAAGAACTGATGGCCGACATCAAAGAGGCGTTCTCGATGATGCCGGGAACCAAGAGACTCAATCTACACGCCTCGTACGCGATCTTGGGTAAGGACGCCGGCAAGGTCGACCGCGACCAGTACAAATACGAATACTTCAAGCCGTGGGTCGATTTCGCCAAGGAAAACGGAATCGACGGAATCGATTTCAACCCGACGTTCTTCTCGCACAAGAACGTCAAGGACAATCTGACGCTCTCGAGCCCGGATGAAAAGATCCGTCATTTCTGGATCGAACATGGGAAGAGATGCCTCGAGATTTCTTCCGAACTCGGCAAGGCGTTCGGAAAACCGTGCATGATGAACATCTGGATTCCGGACGGCTTCAAGGACGTCCCGGCGGACCGTCTGTCCCCGCGCCTGCGTTACCGCGATTCGCTCGACGAGATGCTCGCGGACAAGGACTGGGACCGGAAATACGTCATGCCGACGCTTGAATCCAAGGTCTTCGGAATCGGCGTGGAATCGATGACGGTCGGTTCGAGCGAGTTCTGCCAGAACTATGCGGCCTCCAGAGACATCACCTGCCTGATGGATATGGGCCATTACCATCCGACCGAGGTCGTTTCGGACAAGATTCCTTCGATGCTCTGCTTCTACGACAGACTCGCCCTGCATGTGTCCCGTCCGGTGAGATGGGATTCGGACCACGTGGTGATCTTCGACGACGAACTGAAGGAAGTCGCCAAGGAAATCATCCGCAACCACGCCGAGAAGAAGGTCGTGATCGGACTCGATTACTTCGACGCCTCGATCAACCGCATCTCCGCCTGGGTCACCGGCGAAAGAAGCATGGAGAAGGCGCTCTTATACGCCGCGACCCTGCCGAACGATGAAATGGCCAAGCTCCAGGAAGAAGCGAATTTCACGAAGCTGATGGTCCTGCAGGAACGCGCCAAGATGCTGCCGTTCGGCGACGTCTGGAACGAATATCTGCGCCGTCAGGGCATGGACGAAAAGTATTACGAAGAGGCCATGCGTTATGAGAAGAAGATTTCCGCCGAAAGAAAATAAGGAAAGAAGAAAGAAAGGAAAATATGAAAGACATTTTAACCGCGCCGTTCCTGATTGAATTCGAAAAGACCGCCTCGAACATGTACCGTCTCGGCTGGGACGAACGCAACGGAGGCAATATCTCATATCTGCTGAAGGAAGAGGAAGTCAAGGAATACCTCGATACGGACCGCGTCTTAAGAAAAATTCCGTTCGCCGGAATCCAGAAGTCCTCTCTCGACGCCCGCCCGCTCGCGGGAAAGTATTTCCTCGTCACGGGGACGGGAAAGTATTTCAAGAACGTCGAGGCCGATCCGGAGACCAACACTGGCATCTTCCGCATCTCGCAGGACGGAACCTGCGCGGAGCTTCTATGGGGCTATAAGGACGGAGGACGCTTCACGTCCGAACTCCCGGCGCACCTGATGTCGCACATGGCTAGACTAGCCGTCGACCCGGAAAACCGCGTCGTCATGCACTGCCATCCGACCAACATCCTCGCGATGACCTACATCCATCCGCTCGACGAGAAGTCCTTCTCGCACACGCTCTGGACCATGTCCACAGAGTGCATCGTGGTCTTCCCGGAAGGCGTCGGCGTTTTGCCCTGGATGCTTTGCGGCACGGACGAAATCGGTGTCGCGACCGCTAAGAAAATGCACGATTTTCGCATCGTCTTATGGACAAACCACGGCATCTACGGAGCCGGCAAGACCCTCGACGAGACCTTCGGGCTCATCGAGACCATCGAGAAGGCCGCGCAGATCTACAACGTCATCGGGAACCGTCCGATTCTGAACAACATCACGGACGAGGACATGGCGCAGCTGATCCACATCTTCAAGATCGAAAAGTCCGTCCGCTGGGACTTCCTCGATTTGCCGGAATCCGAAAAGAAGTAAGGTTGAACGACATCCGGAAGAGACCGCTAGAAACGGTCTCTTTTCGTTTGCCTTTCGCGGTTCTATTTTTGGAGAATTCCGTAAATTCCTTTTCGTTTCAAGGCAAAAGAACGGAATCCGCGCAACAGAAAAGCCGGGATTCCGTTCGGAAACCCGGCGAAAGAAGAAAGAGGCATTACGCCTTCAAAGAGCAGGTCAAGGTATGGCCGCCGTAAGCGAGGTTGAAGCGCTCCCCGTCGGGCAGTTCCAGAACGCAGGAAGTCGTCATCGGAACATCGACGTGGATGGAGAACTTGTCCCCCTCTATTTTCCAGCGGACATTGATCTTGCCGTACGGCGTCAGGGTCGACGTCTCGCAGGAAGTGATACCTCCGCCCAAGATCGGTTTGACCTTGAATTTCTTATAACCCGGTTCGACGATGCGCACGCCGCCCAATCTCGTATAGAGGAAGTTTCCGACCGAGCCGGAAGCGTAGTGGTTGAACGAAATCATGTTCCCGGTCCCGTCGGTCGACTTGCGCGCAGTACCATCAGGCAGCATCCCGTCGAACTTTTCCCAAATCGTCGTCCCTCCGACCGAGACGTTGTAGAGCCAGGAAGGCGCCTTCGTGTTCAAAAGCATCTTGTACACCGTGTCGGCGTGCCCGTTATCGGCCAACACGTAGAGGATGTACCCGGTTCCCGGGAATCCCGTCCCGATGCAGTAATCCTTCTCCTCGATGAGACGGACCAGGTTCTTCATCGCTTCCCTCGTCTCTTCCTCGTCGAACATTTTGAACGCGAGAGGAAGAACGTATCCGGTCTGGAACTGCTCCTTCTTGAGCCTCCCGTGATGGTCGGTGAAGACATCCACGTACGCGCGGGCGACCTTGTCGGAAAGACGCTCGTAATAGTTCGCGTCCTTTTCGTATCCGAGCATCGCGGCGATTTCGGAAAGTTTCTTCGATGTCTTCCTTAAGGAAGCGGTCGCCGTGTACTTGCTCCGCTTCTGCCACACGCTCATCTTGTCCACGTCCGGAGCGACCCAGTCCCCGAAATGGAAGACCGACGGGGTATGCCAGATGTAGCGGTATTTCCCGACGCCCCAGATGCCCGCCCAGAAGCGGCAGGCGTCGACGTACTTCTTCATGTTCGGATAAAGCTGGCGCACGATGTCCTCGTCCCCGTAAGCCATATATAGCGCATAGGGGACGTCGATGATCGCGTCTCCCCAGAAATCGATGGCCATCTTCGGCATCGTCGCCGGGAACCTGTAGCCGTGGGCAGGCACCGTGTTCGGCAGTCCTCCCGTCCTCAGCTGCTCGTCCTTGACGTCCATCAGCCACTTCCTTAAGAAGCGGCGCATTTCGAAATTATGGATCGCCGTCGGGGCGAAGATCGCGATGTCCCCGGTCCAGCCCATGCGTTCGTCGCGCTGAGGGCAGTCGGTCGGGATATCCATGAAATTGCTCCTCGAGGACCAGCGGATGTTGGAATCGAGGCGGTTCAGCATCTCGTTCGAGCAGTGGAAAGATCCCGTCTCCTTCACGTCGCTCATCAGGACGTATCCTTCCACGTCGACGTCTTCCGGACGGATGCCGGAAACGCTGACGTAACGGAATCCCATGTACGTGAATTCCGGCGTATGAATCTGTTCGCCTTCCTTGCAAATGTACGTCAAAGTCGCCTTGGCCGTGCGGAGCAAAGAAACGTCGAGTTCCCCTTCCGGATTCAGGACTTCCGCGTGGCGCACGACGATCTTTTGGCCTTTTACGGCCTTCTTGATTCGGAGATGGATCACCCCGGCGAAATTTTGTTTGAAATCGTAAATCGTCTCGTTCTCCTCCGTCTTCAGGATTTCCGGTTTCATGATCCGGTTCACCCTGACCGGATTCCCGTAATCCGCGAGGATGTCCGGATGGAGCTTCACGTTCTCAAGACTCGCCGGATGATACTCGATCTCCGTCACGTTCGCGTCGTAGGTTTCCCCGTCGTAGAGGTCCGCCATTCTGTACGGTCCTTCCGTCGAGACGCGGAAAGAAGGATCGCTCTTAACGACTTCTTCGCTCCCGTCCTTATACCGGATCCTTAACTCCAGCAAGAGGGCCTGGCGTTTGGCGTAATACCGGTTCACCCTGGTGAAGATGTAGCTTCCGACCGCCCAGCCTCCGGCCACGTGCGCGACCAAAGTATTCTTTCCGGGCTTCAAGGAATCCTTCACATCGTAGGTCTGATACATCAGGTTATACCGGTACGACGTGAATCCCGGGGTCAAAAAGCGGTCCCCGACTTTCTTCTTATTGAGTTCGAGCTTATAGAGCCCTAACGCCGTCACATAGATCTTCGCGGATTCGATTTCCTTGGAAATCTCCACGTCCTTTTCGAACACCATCACCTTCGGGGAGACTTTCTTCTCCTTGAAGCAGTACGATCCGTCGGTGATCCATTTCCCTTCCCAGGGAACGGATAATCTTCCCGTCTCGAAAGAAACGGACGAGACCGCCTCCTCCCCTTTGTCGCTATAAGCGTGCAGCGTCACGGTATATTCTGTAAAAGGTTTCAGAGGTTCCCCGTCGTAGAAAGCCGATACGTCGTTCCCGATTTCCTTCTTCCATCCGTTATTCAGGGAAATCACGGCCCGTTCGATCACGCTGCGGTCGTCAGACACGTAATAGAACGAAAAGAACGGTTTCGGTTTATCTGTAACGACGTGTCCCGGATAAGTCTCGACCGCGAAATTCTCGATTTTGAACATGGCTTCCTCTCCCTCTTTCATCCTTGACGTTTCCGCTTTGAATGATTCCAAAATGAAAACGCTATCAGCTCTCTTATATTTTAACATTCAACTATCCGGAATGTTTCCTTTCCGCGCATTCCGTTCATAGAAACGAAAGGATTTCGGATTTTATAGAAAAAACGAGCTGAAACGAATGGAAAAGAGCAGGGAATCTACTTGTTCACGATGTTGGTAAGGCCCTGTTCACGGAACGGGCGGAGCAGAGAATCGTCCGCGTTCGTATAGATGGCGTCGTAATCCCCGAGTTTCTGCGTCCGGTACGGATACGAATACCCGAACTTGTTCTTGTCGGCAAGGAGGATGTGCTTATCGCTCCGTAAGAAAGCGTCGTGCTTGATCTGCATCGTCTCCGGCGTGGTCTCGTACGTCCCGTCGAGGCGGATCGAGGCGCAGCTCGAAAGCATCAGATCGATGCGGAAACGCTCGAGCATCGAGCTCGCGAACGAGCCGTTGGTCGAAAGCGAGGACGGCTGGATCACCCCGCCTAGGAAGATGATCTTCACGTCGTTCTTTTTCGAAAGCTTCACCGCCAGCTGGAGGCCGTTTGTGACGATGGTCTTGTAACGGAAATCCATCCGTTCGGAAAGAGCCAGCGCGGTCGAGGAATTATCGATGAAGACCGTGTTGAACGAAGGGAGATGGTTTAAGGCGAGGGAAGCGGTCTTCTCCTTATCCTTGGCGTTGTTCTCGATGCGGACGAAAATGTTCACTTCGTCCACCTCGTCCGCATAGACCGCTCCACCGTGGGTGCGCTGGATCATCCCGAGCTTCTGCATCTCGTTCAGATCCCTCCGCACGGTCGCCGGGGAAACGTAGAGGAGCTTCGCCAGTTCGTCCACCGTCGCCCGGTTATGATTTTTCAGATACTCCGCGATGATTTTGAAACGCTCGCTCGTGAACATGTTCTCGGCCATGATTTTGTCACCTTTCTTCGAATTTATTATGATTTTCCAAACCTGTTTACGCAAGGCTCTTTCCGTCTATACCAAAAAGGAGAGGACCATCATTTCCTCTCCATCACGATCCTGTACGAAGAAGAGTCCTCTTCGGCCTCGACCGTTTCGAAGTCCTTCCTGAAGTACTCCGCTTCTTCTGAAGGGGCCTTCAGTTCCCGCGAAAGGTTCCCCATGTGCTCGTGGCAGACGAGGAGCTGCGTTCTCGAAAGCGAATGGAGAATCGCGAATTTCCCGCCTTTTTTCAGGACGCGGGCGAGCGCTTCCTCCAGTCTTTCCGGCTCGAGGAAATGCGGATAAGCGTTATAGATCACCGCGAAAGAGTACGAACCTTCTTCGAAAGGGTACGTCAGGAAATCCCCTTGTTCGAAAGAAACTCCGGCGACGCCTTTATATTTTTCCTTCGCGATTCCGATCATCCTGTCGGACAAATCGATCCCGAGGACGTCCTTCTCAGAAAGTCCGTGCAGGATCCCCGTAATGATGCCCGTCCCGCAGGCGATGTCGAGGACGCGGTCGCCTTTATGGATTCCGAGCGAAGAAACCAGGTTCCTAATCCTTTCCGGATCGCTGTGCTCATTGCTGTCCCACTTCGGAGCGACCGAATCGAAGAAGGAACGCATTTCCTCTTCTTTTGAATCAGGCCGCATATTTCGTTAAGAAATTCTCCGTGTCGATCCGCTGGTATCCGCCGTAGGAATACTTGTACGCGTCGATCTTCTCCGTGAGATCCTTCCCTAAGAACTTCGATGTGATTTCGCTTAACTTCGCGTCCATGTCGAAATCCTTGAACGTCTCCGGATACACCGAGGCCGCGTCGAAATACGTGTTTGCGAGCATCAGTTCCATGTTCGTGTAATAGGCGTTGTAGGCGAGCTGGAGATAGACCTTTCCTTCCTTCCAGGCCTTGACGTTGTCGAACAGGGTCGGATCTTCCTTATAAGCCGGAACGATGTTCTTCATCGCGGCCGAGTCGATAATCATCACATCCATTTTCGGGCCGAGTTCCTCGAACTTTTCCTTCTCGAGCTTCTGGACGCCCATATTCGCGAATCCGGCATCGGAAACAATGTTGTCGATATTCGAGACCGAGAAACAAGGATAGGCATTCGAAGTCATCAGATGGTCACTCGTTCCCCAGTTGCCGAGGCCGCAGATATAGGCCTTCGGTTTTTCGGCGCTGTCCTTCGTCTTCGCGGAAATCTCCGCCTTGCAGGTATCGACATAGCTCAGGATTCCTTCGGCGCGTTCTTCCTTAGCGAACACCTTTCCGAGAAGTTCGAACGACGCCTTCGTCTTGTCGTCGAAGACGCCTTTCGTCCCGAAGTTGAGCGTAATGACCGGAACACCGATTTGTTTCTGCAGAGCGTTCGCCTTATCGACGTCCTCGTATTCCGAGACGACGATGTCCGGGGCGCAGTTCAGGATCTTCTCCGGTTCGGCCGCCTGGGCCTTCGGTCCGCCTACGCCGCAGGAAGGAAGCTTCTGAAAATCTTCCTCGTGCGCGATGAGATACGGTCTAGCGACCCCGTCGAACATCTTCGGACGGTTCGAAAGCGCGGTGTTGTCGATATCCTCGACGCCGGCTAACAGCGCGGTGTCCCCGACATAGGAATACATACGTAACGCGCCCGCGCCGATACAGACGACCTTCTTGTAGGATCCCGGCATCACTTCGACCGAACGCCCATTCGCGTCAACGACCGTGACGACGGTTTTTATAGAGGAAACTTCGGAGCTTTCTTTCGAAACGGCTTCTGATTGAACGGAAAATTCCTCTAAAGAGGCTTCCGAACGGACGGAGCTTCCATAGTTAGCGCAGGAGGCGAGAAGCGTTAAGGACAAAAGGCACGATCGTAAAATCTTCTTTTTCATATACTTCCTTTCTTTTTAAGCGTTTTTAGAAACGGCGAAGTGTTCGAATAAGAACGAGAACCGTTCATCGTCCTTTCCGATCGAATACGTGTCCAGCAGATCTTCGAGGACGACGTCTTTTTTTCTCTTGAAAAGGAGACGGCCGTTCTTCATAAAGAGGAAATAATCCCCTTCCTTCAAAGCGAAGCGGACATCGTGGATGCTGAGCAAGACGCTTACGTCCCTCTTCTTGGCGAGAGAAGCGATTTCGTCGAGGACGAGAACCTGGTTCTTCAGATCCAGGTTCGAGATTGGCTCGTCGCATAAGATCACCTTCGGACGGGAGACTAAGGCCCTGGCGACGGCGACTTTCTGTCTTTCCCCTCCGGAGAGTTCGTCCGTGTTCCTTAAGGCAAAATCCTTCAGGTTCAGTAAGTCCAGCACCTTCTCGACTTCCTCTTCGTCCTTTTTGGTCTTGATGATCCCGAAGGAGGGAAGACGGCCTAAGAGCACCGCGTCGTAGACATTGAGCGATCCAAAGCTCACCTGCTGGGGGATATAGGCGATTTCCCTCGCTTTCTCGGCCGGGGACATGGTCGAGAGGTCCTTCCCGTCCACGAGCTTCTCCCCTTCCGAACGGATCGTCCCGAGGAGGGCTTTGAACAGGGTGGTCTTGCCCGCTCCGTTCGCTCCCAATAAGACGCCGACCGATTGGGAAGGAAGCGTGAACGATACGTCCTTGACCGCCGCGTCCCTCTTTTTTCCGTAAGACGCGGTGAGATGCCTTACTTCAATCATATCTGGCTCTCCTTGGTCGTGAAGAGGATATAGAGGAAGAACGGCGCTCCGAGCATAGCCGTAATCGCCCCGACCGGCAGGGACGCTCCTCTTCCGATCGTCCGCGAGAGCGTGTCCGATAAGACGAGCAGGACCGTCCCGGAGAAGAACGAGGCCGGAATCAGGAGGCGGTGGTCATTTCCCAAGAATCTCTTCATCACGTGCGGGCAGATGATCCCGACGAACCCGATGATGCCGTAGAACGAAACGACCAGGGCCGTGATAAGGGAAGCGTAGAGCAAGGAAACGAAGCGCAGGAGCTTCACTTTCACTCCGAGGCTCTCCGCGTAAGTCTCCCCGGCGAGGAGGGCGTTATATTTCCACGAGAGGAGGAAGAAGAGGACGAATCCGGCCAAGACCGTTCCGATCAGCAGGTAGTCGCCCGCCCAAGTAGCCCTTGAAAGGTCACCGAAGCTCCACATGACCATCGCGCTGAGTCCGATGTCGGTCGCAAAATATTCGAGCAAAGTCGTCCCGGCGTTCCAGATGACGCCGAGGGCGATTCCGGATAAGACCAGGGAGCTCGGGGAGAAGGAGCGGATTCTGCCTAGTCCCAGGATTGCGAGCGTGCTCAGGGCGGAAAAGACGAACGCCATCATCGAAATCAGATACGGATTGTACGTCGAGAAGACCGAATTCACGTTGCCGGAGAAGGAAGTGAAGCCTCCCGCGAGAAGGATCATCATCAGATTCGCCCCGAAGACCGCCGCGTTCGAAACGCCTAAGGTCGACGGGGAAGCCATGATGTTCCCTAACGTCGTCTGCATGATCAGGCCGGACAGAGCCAGCCCCGCCCCGGCGAAGTACGCCGCGACGACCCGCGGGAGGCGGATCTGGCGCATGATTCTCGCGACCGGTCCGGACGCGTTTCCGAAGAGCCCGTTCCACATCTCGGAAAAGGAATACGAGGAAGATCCGGCGAAAAGCGAAAAGAAAAAAAGGACGAGCGAGAGCGCTCCGGTCAAAACGATGAAGAGAATCTTCCTTTTACGGGATTCCTTATATGAAAGAGCCTGTCCCCTTCTCATGATTCACCCGAATATTCTAACATTGAATCATTTTATCGAACAATATAGATTAAAAGATTCGGAAACTTTAATGAAATTAGAGAACATATTGTATACTATTGTTTAGAAATAACGGAGGAACGTACGGAAATGGACGCGCGGATCATCAAGACGAAAGAAAGTCTCAGGGAAGCCCTCTGCGGGCTTTTGAAAGAAAAGCCCGACGGCAAGATCAAGGTCGAGGAACTGCTCGAAAAAAGCGGGATTTCCCGCTCGACGTTCTACGCGCACTACAAGACCGTCGACGACCTGGTCGCCTCGATTTCGGACGACATCTTCCGCCACGTCTTCTCGCATTCCTTGAAGAGCGAAAAGACGCACGATTTCTCGCACACGTCCATCTTCGACACGTCGAACCTCATCACGCACGTCCTCTACCACCTGCAGGAAGAGAAGGAACTGATCCGCGCGGTCCTGCTCTCGAAATACGCCCCGATCTTCTCGGAGAAGTTCCGCGAGGAATTCCGCCCGATCGCTTCTTCTTTCTCCTCCCTTCATCCCCACGAGAACATCCCTCTATCCCTCGAAATAGAAAAAACGACCGAGGATTTCCTCCTGACCCTGAATTACTGGATCAGTCAGGATTTCTCTCAGTCGCCCCAAGAAATCGGCACGATTTACTTTGCTCTGATTCAATAGTCTTTTTTAGAAACGGCAGGCGTACGTCTCCGTGAACGGAACGCCGTTCTCGTCTTTCTCGTTCTCGTAAATCGGTTTCCCGTTGAAGTCCCTGAGCCAGACGATTTTCCCGGTCTTACGCGTCTCTTTAACGTCGATGACGCGCTGGTTCGCCGAGCCTCTCCACTTCAGCTTGGACGGTCCCGGATTCAGTTCTTCGATGTACGGCCCGTCCACGAGGACGTCGATATACTTCATCATCTCGAGGTTTTTGATTTCCTCGTAGAGGAAGCCCGTGTAGACCCAGATGTCCTTAGAAGGATAATTCGTCTTGATCCACTTCATCAGGGCCGAAGCGTCGTCTCTAGAAGAAGGGAAGGTCGCTTCCCCGCCGGAGAAAGTCACGCCGCGGATTTCCTTGCGGTCGAGCTGGTTCCGGAGTTCGTCGTAGACCCAGTCCCCGAGCTCTCTTCCCGTGTCTGGGGACCACGTCTCCGGATTCTGACAGCCTTTGCAGTGATGGGTGCAGCCAGCGCACCAGATGACCGTGCGCAGTCCGGCCCCGTTCACCATGTTGTTGTGGTCAATGCGGATGATGTTCATAATCCTACATGGATTTCCGGTCGTGGATCTCCGCCATCTTGGCGTCGTTCATCTTGGTCGATCCGGCGACCTTCGAATACCCGAGATACCCGCAGACGCGGTTGATCTCGGTGATGTTGTCACTCTTGCAGTGCGGGCAGGTCTTGATGTCGTCGTCGACTTCCGTCCCGCAGTCGTTGCAGTACGACTTCTCGATGTTGACCCCGAAGTAGAACCCGAGCTTCATCGCGCGCTCCACGCACTGGCTGATATAGTCCAGGTTCATGCCGGAAGCGAAGCGGCAGTACTGGATGTGTCCGCCGGAAGCGACGTG
Organism: uncultured Clostridiaceae bacterium; assembly: GCA_964444175.1. GTDB lineage: Bacteria > Bacillota_I > Bacilli_A > RFN20 > CAG-288 > Scatoplasma. The sequence continues at coordinate 22,301 of CAYUFI010000005.1, forward strand.
GAAATAACGGAATTCCGCGTCCTGCTTCTCGAACGGGGTGATGTCCTCGGAGACGTGCATGTGGAACGAATTCGTGAAATACGCGCGGTCGGAAACGTTCTTGATGACGCCGTACTTCTTCTTGAACTGCTCGAGCTGCGTCCCGCAGAGGGATTCCGCCGGCGTCCCGTAGAGGGCCGCGATGTACTTCGTCCCGTCCTTCTTCCAGTTCCGCTTCTTGTTTTCGACGTAGTCGATGATGTACTTCAGGACCTTATAAGCGAACGCGTCCGGATTGTTCCTCTCCTGATAGAGGGAATGCCCGTTGTAGAGTTCCTGCACTTCGTTCAGGGCCGTGAACCCGTAGGAGAACGTGGCCTTGTCGACGTCGCGCGCGATCGTGTCCGAAGGCTTCAAGGTATCGAACCCGCCCTGACAGAACGCCACCGGGTTAATCGAAGCGTGCAACTTGCATAAGAAATCGTACGTCTTGTTGTGCAGACCGTCGATCATGTCGAGGTAATACTTCAGGACTTCGAAGAAATCCTTATTTTCCAGCTGCGCCTTCCGTAAAATCATCGGCAGGTTCAGCGAAATCGCCCCGCCGTTGAAACGTCCGGTAAATATAGGCGTATCGTTTTCGTCCGCCGGCGCGAGTCCTCCTCTCTTGTAGAGCGGGGAAAGGTACGCGCGGCAGCCCATCGGGGAAATGATCGCGTCGACCCATTCCGGATTCTCGTGAACGTTCCCGTCCTCGCCGAGGATCCAGCGGGAAACCCCGAACTTATGGTACTTGTGGAACACCTGCGCGATCGCCGGATCCACACGAACCTTCGAAGACTCCTCGACGATGGTCTCGTCCGGCTCGTCCAGAGACAGCCAGTCCGGATACATCGCCTTGCCGGAGCATTCGATGCCTTCCTGATAGAGCCAGTGCAGCTTCTTTCCCTCGGCGTGCAGTTCCTTCGTGTAAAGGAACACCAGCTTCGGGAAGATCGCCGGGCGCTTATGGCCTTTGTGGCCCTGTCCGTTCTTGCGGACGGAAAGGCAGACCGACCACACGAGCGAACCGAACCTCGATTCGTCGCAGCCGCCGGTGAACGTCGTGAACGGATAGTCCCCGCGGCTGGAAGCGACCGTGTTGAACGTGTGCTCGAAACCCTGGAATCCCTGCTCAAGGTCGCGCTTCGTGCGCTGGAAAGCGAATTCGTCCGCCTTTTCCTCCGAGTAAGTCCCCTGAACCGATTCGACCAGTTCCCGGTATTCTTTCTTATATTTCAGATACGATTTCTCGGCGTACGGGGCCAGCACCGAATCGATTTCCGGAACCGTGAACCCGCCGTACTGCATCGCGGCGCAGTTCAGCGTCAGGTCCGAAATCAGGTTGCACGCGGTCCTGACGTCCTTCGGCTCATTGTATCCGATGTTCTCCCATTCGAACCCGCCCTGCAGGACTCTTCCCATGTCGAAGAGGCAGCAGTTGTAAGTCAAAAGTCTCGAGGAAATGTCGTGGATATAGATATATCCGTCATTTTCCGCCTGTTTTTCCTCGTTTGAAAGGAATGTCGACATGTAGAGCTGTTTCGAGAACGCGTTGTACGTCAGCGTCCTTCTCGTCGAGACCAGAGCGGACGTCGTGTTGGCGTTGGAGCGGTCCGCCGTGAAGTTCAGCTGGTCCACGGTCTTAATCGTCTCGTCCATCATGCGGACGAATTCGGTCTTGTAGTTCCTGTAGTCGCGGTACGACTTCGCCACGGCCGGATCGATCTGGTCCAGTCCCATCTCGACGAAAGAATGCATCTGGGGAACCGTGAAGTTCTCCCCGCCGTCCTTCTTCATTTCCGCGAGGACGATCTCTTCCATCTTCTTCCATTGCTCGTCCGTGAAGCGGACGTTCACGCGGTCCGCCGACTTCGTGCAGGCCACCTTGATCTTGTTGAAATCGAAATCGACCAGACGGCCGTCTTTCTTAATGATTTTCATGACGTATACCCCCGATTCGGACCCCTGTTTCCCAAGGGGAAATTCCGTTTCCCCGGAAAAGAGGGAGTAATTAAAAAGATACTAGCCCTCCGACCCGCTTTCAAGCGAAACGCCCCGCCTTCCGAGCACAAAAAAACGAACCCCAGACCCGGTTCCCTCTTCCGCCAAAGCTTCCGTTTCAAAAGGAAAATTCAATCTTTTCCTAAAAGGATTGCATCCGTTAAAACGGTCCAGCTAGGATTTCCCGCATCTTTTCCCAAGAGGCATTTGAGCAAGAAAAATTCTGTTCAGATGATTCAAAAGGGAAGTATCGGCCTGTCAAACGAAATGAGTTTCGTAGAGGACTGGATCTTTTATAAAAAAGGAAACGAAGAGGAAAAGACGAGCTGAAGACCGGCCTGTAGGAAGGGCATTTATCCGCGAAGACAGAAAAGAAGACGTATAAAAAGGACGGATACGTCTTCGTATCCGTTTCGATCGTCCATAAGGAAGGAGAGCTTTTACCGACTCTTTCGTCCGACGTCCGCGTCCATTCGATTGAGAACGGGAGCCTCGTCCGGTTCGGCAATTCCGCCCCTTACACGAAAAAGGATTTCTTCGACGGCGCGGGAAAAACCTATTACGGAAGGATCCTTCTCATCGCAAAACCCCGGATGGCGGGGAAACTCCGCGTCCGCTTTTCTTCCGGTTACAGAAGCTATGAAGCGGAAACGGACATCGAAGACGGATCCTTTAACCGTTCTTCCTTAAATAATCCACGGCTTCCGCGACGGAATCCACGAGGACGTCCACGCGTTCTTTGACGTAGTCCTCGCTCGCGTTGAACGAGAAAGACGGGGAAGCTTCTTCGAGCATGCTCAAGTCGTTCCGCGCGTCACCGATCGCGGCGACCTTCCCGAATCCGTAGATCTTCTTCAGTTCCTTCACGGCGTTGCCCTTGGAGCAGCCGTAGGCTTCCGTATCGACGAACGGGCCGTTCTGATACGCGTTGATGTATCCTTTGTAATCCGCGTTGATTTCCTCGCAGATTTTTCTCGCGGCCAGATCGTTTTCGGTTAAGAAGGAGATGCCGCAGATGCCTTCGGTCAAATCCGACACAGTCGAAAAATCCTGCCTCACGCCTTCGCCGTAGGCGGCGTGGGAATAGAAGTCGAAACCGGTGTTGAACGCCAGGAAGGGATATCTCTTTCCGTACGTCTCGAAGAGCTTTTCCGCCTTTTCGAGCGGGACCGTCTTCCGGTAAAGGACGTTTCCTTCTCCGTCCGTGATGAGCGCCCCGGTCGCGTTGATGAAGAAATCGCAGCGGATCCTTTCGCCGAGGGCAACAGTCGTCCCGTTCCTGCTCCGCCCGGTGCAGATGCCGAAGAGGTTTCCTTCTTTCTGAAAGGACGAGACCGCCTCAAGGTCTTTTTCATGAAACCCGTCCTGGAAATGGAGGGTGTTGTCGAAATCGCTTAAGAGAATCTTTTTCATACGGCTTATTATACAGAAGGAAAAAAGAAAGAGAGACATTACCGGGCGGAAAAGCCCGATTTTAGGACATTTTTTTCAAATCCGCATAGGGGAATATATTATAATGGGGCTTAGAAAGCGCAGAACAATGAACTTCAGCGATTTTGATTCGAATCCGGTACCGATTTTTGTAATAGATGTCCCGACCCGCCACTTCGTCTATATGAACGAAGCGGCTAAGAAGTTTTTCAACGTCCCGGAAAAAACCGACATCGCGTCTTTCACCTGCCACAAGCTCGCGCATAACCGCGATGAAATCTGCCCGGACTGCAAGCTCGTCGACGCCAAGGCCGGATACCAGATCGCTTTCGGACGCTACAACCACACTTTGGAAAAATATCTCCGCCACCATTCCTTATATTTTAAGAGCGGAGGAAAGGACTATACGTTCAACGTCATTTCCGGCGAGGGCATTGAAGACGACATCTACAAGGCCCTCGAGAAACTCGAGAGCGCCGAGCATTCGATCAACAGCGCAGTGGCCAAGGCCCTGCAGCAGGAAAATTACGACAATTCGATCCGCGTCCTGATTAGGGAAGTGGCGGAAAAATACGGCTGCAACCGCGCGTACCTGATGGAGCAGTGCAACCACGAATATTTCAGCGACACCTACGAGTGGTGCAGAGAAGGCGTCCCGTCCGTAGCGGGGTATTTCGAGTACATGCCTTATCAGGAGACACTCGAGCACAATCTGAAACTCTACGGGGACAGGAACTACGTCTATCTGAAAACCGAGGATTACCGCGGATATTCCGAGGAAATGTACCAGGAACTCACCGCGGCGAACGTCTATTCGAGCGTTTCGAGCCCGCTATACAATCCGGCGAACGGGGAATTCATCGGGGCGGTCGGATTCGACGACCCGAAGGACGATAAGCTCGGCTACATCTACAACATCCTGCCGATTTTAGCGAAGTTCCTGACCCTTTTCATCACGCAGAGGGAGAACCAGAAGAAGAACTACTCCCTGAGCTTCGAGGACCAGCTGACGGGAGTCATGAACCGCCACGCGCTCTACCGTTTCCTCAACGAGCATCCGGACAGGAAGTTCACCTATTATTATTTCGACATCAACGAACTGAAGAAGGGCAACGACCTCTACGGGCACGCCTACGGGGACAAGATGATCCAGAACGCGGCCCGTTCGATCAGCGAGCTCTTCGGGCGTTCCCGCGTGTTCCGCATGGGCGGGGACGAATTCCTGGCGATCCACGACGAGATCGGGCCGCAGGACATCTTGCGCCTAGATTACCAGCTCGGGGACATCTTCCACAGGAATCTGGTCTCGATTTCTTTCGGCCACATGACCGGAAAGGGCGGGGAAAAGGAATTCGACGCGCTTTTCGCCTCCCTCGACAAGGAAATGTACAAGGCCAAGAAGATTTACCACAACATCGTCTGAGTCCGTCCTAAAAGACAGAAGTCTTTTTTCACTTTTATTCAAACTTTTGATGATTGGTTTTCTTTCTCTTGGATTGCATTTGTGAGAACCGAAAGCGGGTTTTCTCTTGCGGGGAGATTTCTTTTCCCGCGCGGGTCGTTTTAAAATAGAAACAGAGGAAAAAAACATGCGCGACCTGGATTATCTGAAACTCCTGGCCTTGTCCTATCCGAACAGGGAGAAGGCCTCGGCGGAAATCATCAATCTCCGTTCGATCCTGTCTCTTCCCAAGGGCACGGAATATTTCTTTTCGGACGTCCACGGGGAGTACGAGGCGTTCTCGTATCTGATGCGTTCGGCGTCCGGGGTCATCTACGAGAAGATGAAGAGGGCTTTGCCGGACGTCCCGGCGAAGGAACTGAAGAAACTGGCCCAGCTCATCTATTATCCGGAAGAACAGGTCAAGCTTTTCGAAACGCAGAAGAAAACTCCTTCCTTCTATAAATCCGCGATCGAGGACCTCGTGAAGGTCGCTTCGTTCGTCTCGTCGAAATATTCCCGTTCGAAAGTGCATAAGAAGATGCCTTCTTCGTACGCCTACGTCCTCGACGAACTGATTCATACGAACGATACAGACCTGAACAAGAAGAAATACCACGAACAGATTCTGGACGGAATTTTGGAAGTCGGGCAGGAGAAACAGATCCTGATCGCTCTTGCCCATCTGATCCAGTCCTGCGCCCTCGACCGGGTCCATCTTGTCGGGGACATCTTCGACAGAGGTCCCCGCGCGGATAAGATCATGGACGAACTGATGCAGTATAAGGACATCGACATACAGTGGGGTAACCACGACATGAACTGGATCGGGGCGAGCATGGGGAATCTGACCTGCATCGCGAACGTCCTGCACATCGCGACCCTCTACAATTCCTTCGACGTGCTCGAGTCTGGGTATTCAATCAATCTTCGCGCGCTTTCGATGTACGCCGAGACGCTCTATAAGGACGATCCGTGCGAACGCTTCAAGCCGCATCTATTGGATACGAACGTCTCGGATTCGGTCGATCCGAAACTGGCCGCGAAGATGTGCAAGGTCATCACGGTCATCATGTTCAAGCTCGAGGGGGCGCTCATTTCGCGCCATCCGGAATACCACCTCGAGCAGCGCCATCTGTTCAGCAAAATCGATCTGAAATCCGGCACGGTCGAAATCCGGGGTAAGACCTATCCCCTGACGGACAGAAACCTACCGACCTACGACCCGAAGCATCCGTACGAACTGAACCCGGACGAGAGGAACCTGATGGAGAATCTCCGTTATTCCTTCACGCATTCGGAGAAACTCAAAAAGCACATCGCCTTCCTTTTCGCGTACGGGGGAATGTACAGAATCTCGAACGGGAATCTGCTCTACCACGCCTGCGTCCCGATGAATCCGGACGGGACGTTCGAGGAAGTCTCGACCGACCGCGGACCTTTAAAAGGAAAGGAACTCTTCGATTACCTCGATTTCCGCTGCCGGGAAATCTACGAAACGAAGGAAGAAGACGTTCAAAAGAAAGAGAACCTCACGGATTTCTTCTGGTATCTCTGGTGCGGTCCGAAATCCCCGCTCTTCGGGAAGGACCAGATCACGACGTTCGAGCGCATCTTCGTCGAGGATCCGTCCCTCTACCACGAGGATTACAATCCGTATTACGCTTTGGCCGAAAAGAAGGAAACCGCTGAGAAGATCCTGAAGGAATTCGGGCTCGACCCGGAAAAAGGCCACATCGTGAACGGGCACGTCCCGGTCTTGGTGAACAAAGGGGAATCCCCGGTCAAGGCGGAAGGGAAGCTCTTCAAGATCGACGGAGGGCTCGCCAAATCCTACCGTCCGAAGACCGGAATCGCCGGATACACGCTCATCTCGAATTCGCACTATTACGCCATCGCCGAGCATAAGAACTTCGTCAAGGGCGGGGACAACGTCTCGTCCGTCCGCATCGTCGAGCGCTTCAAGGAACGCGTCTACATCAAGGACACGGACACGGGAAAAGAAATCGAAAAGAAAATCCAGGATCTGAAGGAACTGATCCTGGCGTACAAGACCGAACTGATCCGGGAGAAATACTGATCCTTACTTTTCCTCCGGGTCTTTTTGGATATAGAACACTTCCGCCGTCCCGTCCACGATGCGGAACTTGATTTCGTATCCGTTGAAGACGAACCCGTACTTCCTTTCGTCGTGCCGGTAGGAAGGGTGCGGGTCTTCCGAAAGGACCGCTTTGAGTTCCTCGACCTGTTCCTGAGAGAAATCCTTGACGAGTCCGGGCGGGATTTCGACCTTCAGGTGTTTCTTCTCGACCTCCGAGACGAATCCGCTCTTCGCTTCGGGGACGCTGTCGTATAACGGGATGTACGGCTTGATGTCGTAGATCGGCGTGCCGTCCATCATGTCGACTCCGGAGACATAAAGGACCGGCCCGTCCTTCTTATCCATCTCGATCCTTTGGAGTTTCACGATCGAGAGGGCGAGGGGATTCGGACGGTTCGGCGAACGCGAGGCGAACACGCCGACGCGCTCGTTCCCGCCTAGACGCGGAGGGCGGACGGTCGGAGACCAGGTATCCTCGTCGAATCCGGAGAATCCCCAGATCAGATAGAGGTGGGAGAATCCTTCGATCCCTTTTAAGATTCCTTCCTTCCGGAACTCTTTGTTAAAGACGATCTTTCCTTTCAAGGACGAGACGAGCTCGCTCTGCTTCGGGATGCCGAACTTGGTCTTGAAAGGCGTAGAGATCTTCGCGACCGGACGGATCGTTAGTTCGTCGAAATTGCGTTTGGCCATATCTTTTCCTTTTTCGTATTTACTATACCTTTTTCGCTTTGAAAAAGGGGCGGAGGGACGAAGAAAGACCGCGCGGGGCGGTCTTCGGAACGGATTGAATAAGAATTTACTTCTTCTTGCGGTCCTGATCCAGATAGATGTGGTGCGGCAGGCCCGAGACGTAGATCGGGGTCAGCTCGGCCTGGATCAGAGGCAAAGCGTAATCGATGAACGGCTTCAACATCTTCGTATGTTCCTCGTTCATCCATTCGAGCGGGACTTTCTTTTCGACGTTGGCGACTTCCGAGATCGGGACGAGCTCGGTCGTGCACTGGTACGGGGCGTTCGAGATTCTCTTCAGAGAGACCATCTCTCCCGAGTGGCCTTCGAAGGCGGCCTTCACCGCGGCTCCGCCGACCTGGTAGGCTTCGGTGATGTCCGTGCGCGAAGTGAGGTGCCCGGCGCAGCGCTGCAGGGTCGAAAGCTCGATGGCTCTCGTCTTGGTCGGAAGCCTCCGCGCGATTGTGTTCGCTAAGAACCGCGCCGTCCCGGTCAGGGCCTTATGCCCGAACGCGTCGGTCGCGTGAACGTCGTCGGCGAGTTCGCAGACGTATCTTCCCAAACCGTCCGCCAGCTTGACGCCTTCGGAGACGGCGATGACGACGGAGGTCTTTTCCTCCTGTATCCTCTGAACCTTCTCGACGAAACGGTCGACGTTGAACGGGACTTCCGGCAGGCAGATCATGTCGACCCCCTCGCAGTCCTCGCCTTCGGCTAAAGACGCCGCGGCCGTGAGCCAGCCGGCGTTGCGGCCCATGATTTCGACAATTGTGACGTACGGGGTTCCGTAGACGGTCGCGTCGCGGATGATTTCCTTCATCGTGACGCCGATGTATTTCGCGGCCGAGCCGTAACCCGGCGTGTGGTCGGTGGCGCAGAGATCGTTGTCGATGGTCTTCGGGACGCCGATGAAACGGATGTCCGAATCGATGCGGTGTCCGTAGATGGCCAGCTTGTTGATTGTGTCCATGCTGTCGTTGCCGCCGATGTAGAAGAAGTAGGCGATGTGGAGTTTCTCCAGGAAATCGAAGATCTTCCGGTAGAGCGCCTGTCCTTCCGGATCGTTGAGTTCAGGCAGCTTGTAACGGCAGGAGCCTAAGAACGAGGACGGAGTTCTCTTCAAAAGCTCCACGTCGAGGGAATTCTTGATGTAGTCCCCGATATCGATGTATTTCTCCTGCAGCAGGCCCTGGATGCCGTGGCACATGCCGTAGACGTGCTCGCAGCCGCGCTCCTTGGCCGCCTCGTAGACGCCCGCGAGGCTTGAATTGATGACCGAAGTAGGACCTCCGGACTGACCGACAATCGCATTCTTCATATGGAACAATTCCTCCTGATTCTTGAAACGAAAACGGTGTTCTGATTTTTGATAGACAGCTTACTTTCATTCTACTCTTTCAGAAAGGGCGGTGTTTGTGTTTGGAACATAGAAAAGAAGAATCGCAAAGGAAAAGAAAAAAGAGGAAAGGAGAAGCCTCAAAAACTTATGAAACTTTACGGATGCGAAAGCTTTTCTTACTGAAAGGAGTCAAAAAAATCCGAAGTTCATCCTATGTACGAGTGTCATTATCAGGTCATTTGTATCCACCTCTATTTGGGGTTGATCAGTAACCCTCTCCATGGAAGATGCAATCAAGATACGTATTTGGGTCGGCCGGAACGTTTCGGCTCCGGTTCCGGCATTCTCTTTTCGGTTTAGACAATGTTCCACAGGTCTTCGGCGAACACGGCAACCCGCTTTCCCGACCTCGTGACGTAGATGTCGATCGTCGTCTTCGGAGGAATCACGGCCAGTGCACCGTCGTCGTCAACCAGCTTGTATTTTTTGCCTTCCAGATGGAAGGAGGTGGAACCTCTCCTTCGGAATCTGTATCGAGAAGTCTCCGGAGGCGGTCTGAATCTTCCTTGAACAGTATCCGTTTCTGGAGGTGTCCTTGCCTTCGAGCGAAGCTTCTTCTAGCATTGAGAAGAACTCCTCGGATACGGTCCTCTCGACCATCACCTGGAAGGCTTCTTTCATCCTGTTCCCGAGGTACTCCGCGAAATTCTGTGCCGAAGAGAGACTCCCCGATGGTGCCAGGCATTCCCGTATGAATCCGGCCATGACCTAAGGGTCGTTGTTGATGATCGCCTTCAGTTCCTCGTCGCCAAGCTGGGCATTTTGTCTTATACCCCGACTTTGCCACTTCCTAAACAAGAAAATCTCAGAAAACGCCGAAGGTAAGGCATTTCCTGAGATTCTCTTCCATAATTGCGTTCAGGGTCTGTAGGTCCTTAACTTTGTGCTCCCGACTTTGCCACTTGCTAAATAAGAAAATCTCAGAAAACGCCGAAGGTAAGGCATTTCCTGAGATTCTCTTCCATAATTGCGTTCATGGTCTGTAGGTACTTAACTTTGTGCTCCTCCGTAAACATCAATCTTTTTCTTCATCCTGACCATCTCCCCATAACTGTATTGCTTTTTGGGAATCGTCAGATCATATGCCTGCAGAATCGCTGATAGATCCGGATCATCGAGATCTGCGAACCAGTACGAGTCTTCTCCGACCTGTATCGCTTTCCATTTCTGCAGAGCCGTCTGTATCCTTTCGCCGGATATACCATAGGTCCAGTCCCGCTTGTCATCCTTTGCAGGCGGGAACTTTTCTTTATATGCCCGCTGGATCAGGCGAATCATTACGAGCGCGATCATGCAGATAAGAAGGTGCGCATGAATGTGCTCGGGTTTATGTACGTAGACCGGTCTTGTGTCCAGGGTACATATCAAAATGATGTATTCAGAGGCCTTTGTCAGCAAAAGTATAGCTAATTAGGCTGGGAAACCTTTAGTTAATGATTCTATTTAAACATATAGAGGAAGAATAGTTTTCCAGTATAATGTTCATATTCTTTCATGTCTTTGATTTCTACAACACGATTAATCTTATCAATTAAGAGTTTGCCTTCTTTTGACTTCCAGCATTTTCTTGGGGAACAGAATACTAATGGACCATTATTTAATTTGCATTGTAGCCATAAATTACCATTGCCAATTCCAAATTCAGCTTCCTTGAATTCACTATAGCTAATTTCAAATTCTTCATGAGTCTTCTTATTGACGCATTTCATTCTATCGTCTAAGACTGTCACCATATATGAAGTCCATAGTTTTCCTGGTAAATAATTATTAGGTTGGCCCAAAACTAAAGTAAATTCCTGCTTATATTCCTGCATAGTATTCCTCCCTATATTCCATAAGCAAATATAACATAAATAATAAATATACAAAAAATTGATTTGATTGAAAAAATTATATTTGTTAGTTGAATAACAAATGCAGCAATAATAAAAAACTCGTCAATTTTACTATTCCAATAAAAATGAGATTACTGAATCATAAAATGCTGTATGGTTTGTCCCCGTAAGAAGGCTTTCCGACCTTTTTTATTCTCATTGAACGGGGAATTTCGTTATAATGAGAGTGTCCGTAATAACGGAATTATTGATAAAGGAGAAAAGAATGTCTCAGATTACTTACGTTCACGCCCGTGAAGTCTTGGATTCCCGCGGCAATCCGACCGTCGAAGTCGAAGTCGGTACTGATGATGGAGCGTTCGGACGCGCCATCGTCCCGTCCGGTGCTTCCACCGGTGAAAACGAAGCCCTCGAGCTCCGTGACGGCGACAAGAAGAGATACGGCGGAAAAGGTGTCTTAAAGGCTGTCAGCAATGTCAACGACATCATCGCTCCGAAACTGATCGAAGCCGAGATGGAAGTCACCGATCAGGTCGGTGTCGATAAGTTCTTACTGGCCCTCGACGGAACCAAGTTCAAGAAGAACCTCGGTGCGAACGCTCTCTTAGGTGTTTCGCTCGCGACGGCCAGAGCTGCCGCCGATTTACTCGGAATGCCGTTATATCGCTACATCGGCGGAACCAACGCGAAGGTCCTTCCGACCCCGTGCATGAACGTCATCAACGGCGGCAAGCACGCCCAGTCCACGGTCGACTTCCAGGAATTCTTCATCATTCCTGCCGGGTTCGATACGTTCCACGAAGCGCTCCGCGCCGGTGTCGAATGCTTCCACGCTTTACAGAAGGTCGTCAAGGCCAAGGGCTATGAGACCGGCGTCGGCGACGAAGGCGGATTCGCTCCGTCCTGCAAGCACGGCAACAAGGAACCGCTCGAACTGATTTCCGAAGCGGTCGCAGCTGCCGGCTACAAGCTTGGCGAACAGGTCTTCTTAGGTATGGACCTCGCTTCTTCCGAATTCTACGATGCCGAAAAGGGCAAGTATGTCATGGCCCGCTCCGGCGAAGGCGAATTCACGACCGACCAGATGATCGATTATCTCGATGAGATGGTCAAGGAATATCCGGCCATCATCACCATCGAAGACGGCCTTGCCGAAAACGACTGGGAAGGCTGGGTCAAGCTCACCAAGAGACTCGGCGACAAGATTCAGCTCGTCGGCGACGATCTCTTCGTCACCAACGTCGACTTCGTCCGTAAAGGCATCAAGATGGGCGCGGCCAACTCCGTCCTCATCAAGGTCAACCAGATCGGCACCCTGACCGAAACCCTGGATACCATCCGTCTCGCCCAGACCAACGGCTACACCACCATGGTCTCTCACCGTTCGGGCGAAACCGAGGATACGACCATCGCGGATCTTGCCGTCGCCATCAACGCCGGCATGATCAAGACCGGTTCCGCTTCCCGTACCGACCGTATGGCGAAGTACAACCAGCTCCTCCGCATCGAGGAAGAACTCGGCGACGAAGCGGTCTACGAAGGCAAGCACTCCTTCAAGAAATATCAGTGGGAAGACTAATCTTCTTAGTAAGAAGATTCCTGACCCATATAGAGGAAGTCCCGAACCGGGACTTCCTTTTTTATGTTTATTGTGGAAAGAAACGGAAGATTTCCGGATAATAGAGTATTGGAAAGGAAGAAAAACATATGTCAACGGCACAAATGATTGTCTTCAGCATCGTCATCATTTTCGTCGGGACCGTCCTGGGGTCATCGACGGTGTTCTTCTTTAGAAAACGTCCGGGGGATAAGCTCTACTCGGTCGCCATCGGACTGGCCGGCGGAATCATGATTGCCGCGGCTTTCTTTGGTTTGCTCAATCCGAGCATCGACGCGGCCAAGGCGGATTATCCTTCTAACCTCGTCTGGCTTCCGCCTTTAGGAGGATTCCTTTTAGGCGCTCTGCTCCTCTACGGGCTCGACAAAATCGTCCCGCATCTCCACGAAGGGGCTAAGGAAAGCGAAGGTCTGCCCGCGCCGGGTTTAGGAAAGCACATGAAGTTCTTTCTGGCTGTCACGCTCCACAACATCCCCGAAGGACTCGTGACCGGGTTCTCCTGCGGACTCGCGCTCGCCCAGATTCAGGCCGGTCAGGACGCGTCTTCCGCCGCTCTCTCGGCCATGATGCTGGCAATCGGCATCGCCATCCAGAACGCTCCGGAGACCATGGCCATCTCCGTCCCGCTCTACGCCGACGGGATGAGTAAGCCCAAGGCCTTCCTATACGGGACGCTCTCGGGAGCCGTCGAGCCGGTCCTGGCGGTCGCCGGAATGTATTTTGCCGCGTATTTAAAAACCGCGCTGAGCTGGTTTCTCGCCTTCGGCGCGGGGGCGATGATCTACGTTACGATCGACGAACTGCTTCCGGAAGCCCACCAGAAAGGCCTCGAGCATTACGGATTATGGGCCATCATCTTCGGCTTCTCCCTGATGATGCTGATGGAGACGCTTTTATAGACGGATTTTCATCAGAGAAGAAACGATTCCACATAAATACTTTTCGTCCGTCTCCGTAAACGCCCCGAGCGTATCCGAATCGATGTCGAGCACGCCGTAAAGGCTTCCGTCCTCTTCATTCATGGGGAGGACGATTTCGGACAAAGTCGAAGAGGCGCAGGCGATGTAATTCGTTAACGTTCTTACGTCCTGAACGCGGAGAGTCTTTCCGGCCGAAGCGACCGTTCCGCAGACGCCTTTCCCGTACGGGATGAGGTCGCATCCCGGCTCGCCGACATACGGTCCAAGATAGAGGAGATTCTTCTCTTTTTCCTTCAGATAGACGCCGACCCAGTCCATATACGGGAACGAGCGCTTCAGTCCGTTCAGAAGATGCGAAAGGACGGTGATGCGGTGAATAAGAGCCCCGTCCTCCTGTTCTTCGGCGTACGAATCGGCCTCCTTCAGCAGCAGAGCGTATTTCTCCCCGACATCCGAGCATTCCATCTTTCCGAGTCTCCTTTCCTTTTATTTTAGATAGTGCTCTAACATTTGACAATTCTTTTCCGGCGATTCATGATAAGGGCAAGAGAACGGAGGAAAAAAGAAATCATGACCGCATCCACGATCGCTCTCGTCGTCGTTTCCTGCGTTTCGATCCTCGGCGCCCTCGGCATCCTGATTTATCAGCGCGCCGCTTCGAAAAAAGAAAAGCGCCGGTAACATCCTAGATTCACAGGAACGTTTCCGGTGCTCTCTTTTTAACCTGAATGGTTATTCTTTCGCTTCGACGAGATCCTCGACGTAGACGCAGAACTTCTTCATGTCGTAGGTCGGTTCGAACCGGGCGACGACGTTTCCCTTGCGGTCCACGACGAACTTCGTGAAGTTCCACTTGATGTCCGGGCTGGTCTTATAGTCCTTGTTCTCGGACTTGGCGACCATGTTCATCATCAGGGCCTTCGCGCCTTTTCCGAATCCGTCGAATCCCTTCTGGGACTTCAGATACCCATAGAGCGGCAGAGCGTGTTCCCCGTTCACGTCGGACTTTTTCATCTGCGGGAACTGAGTGTGGTATTTTAGCGTGCAGAACTCGTGGATTTCCTGATCGGTTCCCGGAGTCTGGTTGTGGAACTGGTTGCACGGGATGTCGATGATCTCGAGTCCTTTGTCGTGCAGGGACTCGTACAGCTTCTCGAGCGGCTCGTAATGCGGGGTGAATCCGCAGCCGGTCGCGGTGTTGACGATGATGATCACCTTCCCGCGGAACTGCGATAAGGACAGTTCCTTCCCGTCGGCGGTCGGAACGGAATACGAATAGATTTCTTCGGACATGTTGTTTTCCCTCTTTTCCGATTGATGGCTCAACCTTTCTTCATAATTCCATTATTGAAGACGGAACGGAGCGGCGCAACCGATTTGCTTAGAAATCGAAAGAGGCCGTCCCTTCGGGCTTTTTTCTTCTTTCTCTCCTTCGGAATCCTAGTAGAGACCGACCGAAAAACCGCCCTCGGACAAGGGCGGTCTCTTTCGTTTTTTATCCGTTACTTCTCGATGAGCTTCCGCCCTTCGGAGAACGCCTTCGCGACGACCGGCCCGAGGACGCGGTACGCTTGAATCGAAGGATCGTAGCAGATCGGTTTGAGCTTGTCCGCATCGACTTTCCCGTCGGTCAGAACGCTTTCGGACGCGATCTCGTCGACGATCGTCCCGACTAAGATTCCGGTCTTATCATCGTAGGACTTCACGAGGCATTCCAGCGTGACCGGATATTCCTCGATGACCGGGGCGTTGACGTGCGGAGCGCGCGAGACGTGCACGCCGGCTTCCCTGATCTTGTCGACCTTGTTTCCCGAGACGAGCCCGAAGTAATCCGAGATCGTGACCGTGTCGGCGGTGGCGAACGCGACCGTGAAAGCGCCGGTCTTCTTCAGGTTCTCCGTCGTCTTGTGCTCGGCGAGATAGAATGAGATTTCCCCGTAATCCGACTGGACGCCCCAGGCGGCGTTCATCGCGTTCGGACGCCCGTTCTCGTCGTACGTCCCGAGGATGAAGACGCCTTCCGGAAAGATCGGAGCGACGTTCCCTTTGAAAATAGCCATATGTTTCATGCATTCTCCTTCTCTTCCATTTTATCAGAGACGGGATCATCCGATTCTCCGAACGCGCGGAATTCCTTTACCCGCGGACACAAAAAAGAGAGAAGAGGTATCACTCCCTTCTCTCTTGAAGTCGGATGGGAAACGGAGATTACTTCGATTCTTCGCCGAATTCGGCGCCGAATCTCTTGATGTCTTCGAGTCTCTTCTTCGCGTAAGCTTCGCAGTTCGCGTAGAGCTCTTCGGCGTGCTCCGGATTGAACTTCGGAAGCTGCGAGTATCTGGCCTGCTTCATTAAGAAGTCGCGGAACTTGGACCAATCCGGTTCTTTCGAATCGATGTGGAGCGGGTTCTTTCCTTCCGCAATGAGGCGAGGATCGAATCTGAACAGCGGGAAGTATCCGCAGTTGACGGCTTCCTGCATCATCTTCGGGCTGTTGCCTAAGCCGCCCTTGATGGAGTGCAGTAAGCACGGAGAGTAAGCGAAGATGATGGAAGGTCCATTGTAGGACTCGGCTTCCCTCATCGCCTTGATGGCCTGGGCCGGATCCGCGTCGATCGCGATGTTCGCGACATAGACGTGCTCGTAGGTCATAGCCATGAGCGCGAAGTTCTTCTTCGCTTCTTTCTTACCAGCGGAAGCGAATTCCGCGATAGCACCGGTCTGGGTGGACTTGGAAGCCTGACCGCCGGTGTTGGAATAGACCTCGGTATCGAGGACGAGGACATTGACGTTACGGTTGTTGGCGATAACGTGATCGAGACCGCCGTAGCCGATATCGTAGGACCAGCCATCGCCGCCGATGATCCAGACGGACTTGTCAATCAAGTCGCGTTCGTGATCCAAGAGGGCCTTGATGCCTTCGTTCTTGGAGGCCTTGACCAGTTCGACGAGCTTGCCGACGATGCCCTTGACGTATTCGCGGTCCTGATGCGCGAACTTGTCGGTCGGGCAGGTGTGGGCTTCGTAATCTTCGAGGACGGCCTTGAGTTCCGGCTCGACGTCGTTCTTGTTCTGTTCGATGATCTGGATGACCTGCTTCAGTTCGAAGTCGGCCGCGACTCTCATGCCGTAGCCGTATTCGGCGTTATCCTCGAATAAGGAGTTCGCCCAGGCCGGACCGAATCCGTTCTTGTCCGTGGTGAACGGAGATAACGGAGTCGAACCGTTGTAAATGGAGGAGCAGCCGGTCGCGTTGGCAATCAGCATATCCGGGCCGAACAGCTGGGTGGCCAGACGGTAGTGCGGAGCTTCGCCGCAGCCCGCGCAGGCGCCGCAGACTTCGTCGTACGGTCTTAACAGCGAAGCGCCCTTGACGGTGTTCGTGTTGAAGATCGCGGCTCTAGCCGGATCGTTATCGACTTTCTTGAAGAGATATTCCGCGGTTTCCTCTTCGTGGAACTGGGACTTCGCTTCGACCATGGAGATGGCCTTGTGGGCTTCCATGACCGGACGTCCGGTGGTTGCGTCTTTCACGACGTTGCCGTCGGCATCCTTCTTCGGAGCCATCTTGCCCGGGCAGACGACCATGCAGACGCCGCACCCGACGCAGTTTCTCGGAGAGACCTGGATTCTGAACTTCATGCCTTTGGCGGCGGCAGGGCCTAACGCCGGAAGGACATTGGCTCTTTCGCTTTCCGCCATGCCAGCGACTTCTTCATCGGTGAGGACGAAGGCACGGATCGTGGAGTGCGGGCAGGCGAACGCGCACTTGCCGCACTGGATGCAGTTCTCTTTGTTCCAAAGAGGGACGACATCCGCGATCGAACGCTTTTCCTTGAAGGAATAATCGGCCTTCATGGTACCCGTCTCGAGTTCCCACTTGCGGAACGTGGAGACCGGCAGATCGTAGCCGCCGAGTTCGCCGACGACGTTCATGTACGTATCGAAGTACTCGTCGCCGATCTTGCGGTGATGGAAGACGGTGTCGAGCTTCGCCCATTCCGGATCGACCTTGACTTCTTCGAGTCCGTCCGCGCCGGAATCAATGGCGGCCCAGTTCGCCTTGATGACTTCTTCGCCCTTCTTGGCGTAGGTCTTGGCGGCCGCATCCTTCATGAGCTTCTTGGCTTCTTCGAAGTCCATGATGTTCGCGAGCTTGAAGAACGAAGCCTGGAGAATGGTGTTGGTGTGACGGCCCATGTGGCACTTCGCCGCGAGAGCGTTCGCGTTGATGATGTAGAACTTCGCCTTACGGACGGCTAAGTCGTGCTTCATCTTTTCCGGCATGACCTTGACGAGCTCTTCGGCCGAGAGATCGGTGTTGAGTAAGAAGGTTCCGCCTTCCTTTAAGTCCTTGGCGATATCGAACTTATAGATGTAGGAATCCAAAGAGACCGAAATGAAGTCCGCTCTCTGGATGTAGTAGGTGGAGTGGATCGGTTCGTGTCCGAAGCGCAAGTGCGAACGGGTGACACCGCCCGACTTTCTGGAGTCGTACGCGAAGTACGCCTGGACATACTGTCCGGTCGCGTCGCCGATGATCTTGCAGGAAGATTTGTTCGCGCCGACGGTTCCATCGGAGCCCAGACCATAGAACAGGCAGGACTTGTAGGAGTGGTTGATGTAGTAATTCTCGTCGACCGGGATCGAGAGATGGGTCACATCGTCGTTGATGCCGACGGTGAAGGAGTTCCAGTGATCCTTGGAAGCGAGGAAGTCAAACACGGACTTGATGTGCTTCGGCTGGGTATCCTTGGAAGATAAGCCGTAACGGCCACCGATGACTTCGATGTCCTTGCGTCCCTGCTGATATAAGGCAGCGACGACATCGAGGTACAGAGGTTCGCCGACGGAGTTCGGTTCCTTGGTACGGTCGAGGACCGCGATCTGTTTGACCGAGGCCGGGATGGCTTCGGAGAGGAGCTTCGCGGAGAACGGACGGTATAAGTGGACGCGGACGAGACCGACTTTCTCGCCTTTGGAGACGAGGTCTTCGACGACTTCGTGCGCGGTTTCGGCGCCCGAACCCATGCAGACGATGACCTTGGTCGCATCCTTGGCGCCTTCATAGACGAAAGGAGCGTAGTATCTGCCGGTCAGTTCGGAGACCTTCTTGAAGTACTTTTCGGCGACTTCGACGATGTGGGCGTTGTGTAAGTTCTGCGCCTCGAGGGTCTGGAAGACCGTATCGTCGTTTTCCGCACCGCCTCTGGTGATTGGATGGGTGTGCGGGTTCATGGCGTTCGCCTTGAATTCCTTGACCGCCTCTTCGTTGACGAGGGATTTCCATCCCGCGTCTTCGACGAATTCGACTCTCTGGATTTCGTGCGAAGTACGGAAACCATCGAAGAAGTGCAGGACCGGAGTCTTGGCTTCAATGGCGATCAGGTGAGCTAATGGAGCGAGATCCGCGACTTCCTGGACCGACGAAGAGTTGATCATCGTGATGCCGGTCTGACGGACCGCCATGACGTCTTCGTGGTCGCCGAAGATCGAAAGAGCTCTCGAAGCCAGCGATCTGGCCGCGACGTGCAGGACGATCGGCAGTTCCTCGCCGACCCACTTGTAGATGTTCGGGATCATCAGGAGCAAGCCCTGAGAAGCCGTGTATGTGGTCGCGAGAGCGCCCGCCTGAGCGGCGCCGTGAACCGAGCCGGAGGCACCGCCTTCGGATTCGAGTTCGACGACATCGACCTTATTGCCCCAAAGGTTCAGTTTTCCCTTGGTGGATAAGGCTTCCACTTCCTCCGCCATCGGAGACGACGGAGTGATCGGATAAATGCCCGCTACTTCCGTGAAGAGGTAGGAGTCCATTCCTGCCGCTGTGTTGCCATCGACAGATAAGAAGTACTTTTTAAAACCCATATTGTTCCTCCATAGTACAGCTCAATTATATACCGAACCCGATGGCAGTTTCATTAAAATTTCAGCACAATAAGGTCCAAAGGGGAATCTCCCGAGCATCAAAAGATAGTTTACTGAATATTTAGTCTAAGTTAACTATTCAATAAGCTAATAATCCGGTCCGTTCCAAAAACGTATTACAGGGTCTTCAGATATTCCGCAAACGCCGAAAAGATTCCCTTGAACCGGTTCTGTTCCGCGTAATCCGGGTAGAGGACGACTTTTTCCTGTCTGAACGCCCCGTTGAAAGAGGAAATTTTCTTTAAAAGATCCCTCCGCACGTCTTCTTTTGAAAGGAGCATCCCCGAAAGGACGATTGAATCGAGACAGAGGAACGCGTCCGCGTCGGCGAGAGCCAAAGCGAGATAGAACAGGACTTTCCCGTACAGGGACGGATTTTCCAAAAGTCTCTTACTTCCTTCTTCCTCGGAGAGTTCCTCCCCGAAGAGGTTTTTGAAGGAAAGGACGTCCTCGAGCCTTCTTCCGTCGCTGAGATAGACGTGCCCGATTTCCGAGCGCCCGCCTTCCCTGTCCTCCGCTTCTTCTCCACGGACGTAGACCGACGAGCCCAGACCCGGACCGTATTTAATGAGAAGGAACGACTTCTCCTCCGGACGGAGCGTCCGGTAAACCGCGGCGAGCGCGTCGACATTGTTCTTATCCGAGACGGGGATTCCCTTTCCTAAGAGCATATCGAGCATTTCCCGGTTTACCGGATTCTTTTCGAATTCCGCACGTTCCCCGCGGTACGTGATTCCCGCGGAGAGGATGTTTCCGGATAAATAAGAAGGAAGAGCCTTTAAAAAAGAAGGGCCGTCAAGGAACTTTTCTTCTTTCAAGACCGCCAGGTCGAAAGAAGAAAGCAGGACTGTGTACGAGGAAGGCTTGACGTCGACCGAAAGGAATTCCCCAACGGAAGGAGAAAGCGAAAGGACCGAACGGTTCCGTCCGACTTTCCCGTTCGCCTCAACCTTCTCGAGGACCAGCCCCTCTTCGGAGAGGGACTTCACGGCCATTGTCAAAGCCGGTTTGGAGATGCCGACGCTCCGCGCGAGGTCTTCCCTGTAGGAAGTCTTATTGCCGGCGAGTTTCAGCAGGATCTTTTTCTGCGTATTCCCGAGTTTCATACCACGATCATCAGTCCCGAAATCAATAATAGAACATACGTCACTTTCATGAAGATTTTTAACGGAAGCTTCTTCGCGACGAATCTCCCTAAGAAGAAACTTGCCAACGACACGGCCGAACCGAGGCCGAGAAGAATCCACGCGCTCTCCGTATAGTCCCCGGCCAGGTAATACTGCGTGAACATCGTTAAGTTCAGCAAGATCCACATCAGGGACAGGTTCGCTCTGAACTCGTCTTTGTCCTTGAACCGGACGCTCGCGTAGATGACGACGAGCGGCCCTCCCGAAACATACAGTTTATGGAGAATCCCTCCTCCGACCAGAATCAGATAAAGAAGCCAGTCCGGCAGAGTCACCTTCTCGAAATCGACGAAGAAGAACACCGCCGCTAACGCCATGATGAGAGAGCCGTAGATTTTTAAGAAGACCGTCCCGTCGTGCGGAAGGAGTTCGAGGGCGAACCCGATTCCGAATCCGATGGCCGTGAATAAAAACATCGGAAGGAAATCCCGGATCCGGATGCTCTTATAGTGGAAGATCACCACGAGGACACAGACGGCTAACGCCACCATGTCCAGAACGGCTTTCGCCTCGGTCTCGCCGATGAGGCGGACCGTAAACGGCATCGCCAGGACCGTCCCGGCGAAACCGGTCACGGCCTGGATGACATTCGTGACGAAGATAACGAGCAGGACGAGCCACTCTTTTAAAGACAGCATGGAATTTCACAATTCATCCGGGACGACTTCGATATTCGCCCCGGTCAGTCCGACGTACGCCCCGAGTTCGGCCTGTTCGGATTCTTCATGGGCCAGAAGCCATTTATTCTTCTTCCAGAGCTTCCGGTCGCGGACATTCGAATCGAGATTCGCGTTCGTCCCCTGCGGAAGGAGGATCAGGCACTGGAAGCCGTCATTAGACGTTTCGCACGGAGAAAAGTGCAGGGTGTACGGATGTAAGACGAACGCCTCCCCTGCTTTGACCCGTAGCGCCTTCACTTTCGACGTGTCGAGCTTTCCGTCAACGATGTCCTTCTGCAAAGCCAGCAAAAGGATCACGTCCTGCGCAGGAATATCGACTTCCGGAGAGGCATGGTACTCGAGGCAGTTCAGTTTCCGGTTGTGCCCGTTGCAGTACCCGATCTCCATCGGGAACGTCCCGAACACTTCCTCGAATGGCTTTTCGAATTCGTGAAAGCCGTGAAAACGGACGTCGTCGGCCACGTACAGGTTGCTCCCGTCGGGCTTACCAACTTCCGTCCCTTCCTTCAGAAACGTCAGCGGGAGAGAATAGTCCCCTCCTAAGAAATACCCGTATTCAGGCAGTTCCTTTTTAGAAATCTCTTTCACCGACATCGAGCACCTCCCAGTTCTTCAGACGGGCGAGAATCTGCAACGCCCTCTTATAACGGACGTACCCCATGATCACGTGGTGCGCGACGCCTTTATACACGACCTTGTCGATGACCCGGTCGATGGGATGTTCGAAGACGACCTTCGCGTACGTCCCGGACAGTTTCTTCTTCATCGGGACGGCCGTCCCTTCCTCGTAGAACACCCTCGTTCTGCCCCGCGCCGTATCGATGCGGAGGATGCTCATGTCCCCCGGACGCAGGACGAAATCCGCCGTCACGCCCTTGCCTCCGGCAAAATAGGTCTCTAAAGACCGCGAGCACACCCCGTCCCACAGATTGCACGGAGCGACCCCGTCGTGCCAGAGCAAAGCGTAATTCTCCTGATAGTTCACCTGTGAGAGATCGGCCATGAACGGCGTCTTTTCCCCGGCCGCGCGCACCGCGACCATGCTTAAGGCCGCCTCGATGTCCCCTTCGCAGGCGAGTAAAATCCCTCTCGACTGCAGCACCGACATCATGGCGCACGGGCTGACCCCGTAGCTCTTCGCGAACTCCGGCCAGCAGCGGATCGCCGCGACGTCGAGCGCCTTCTCCTTCATGAACTTCGCCGCCGAGACGACGAGCTGAGCGACCTTTGCAATCTGGTCCTCGCTCAGTTTCTTCGTATCGAACGTCTTCAGGAGGTTTTTCCTCTCGGCTTCGATTTCTTCTTGTCCCGCTTCCTGTCCGAAGAATTCCTCCAGCTCGTAATGGTCGACGAGGACGCCCGTCTCCTGATAGAGATGGAGCTCGTCCACCCCGACGTTATAGAACCCGTCCGCGTGGTAGCCGACGAGCCCGATCCTCGTGTTTTGGATCGCCACGAGCATCTTGATTGCCTTCACGAAATCCTCGTCCATTTCGTCTCCGACATGGACGACGTAATCGTCCTTCCCGCCCTTATAGAGGTTCGAGGCGTTGAGATTCACCCCGCAGACCGCGTTCAGGCGGATCTTCCCTCCGTCGTAAGGCAGCTCGTTAAATCCCCAGAGCAGGAACGGCTTCTTGATTTCCTCCGCCAGGATCAGGGCGAGCTGGCCGAGATGGAAGGTCGCGGAGACCACGACGAGCGCGTCGATTTTCGACGCGGTGAAATACGACGCGGCTTCTTTCGCCTCGGACGGCTCGATGACCATCTTCCCGTAATCGAACCACTCGACCGAGTCGTCCTTTTTCACGGTTTCGTCCCGTTCCTGATACAGTTTGAACGCCGTCTGATAATCGAACGTCTTCCTTACGAGGCACACGAGTCCGATGCGCGCTTTTCTCATAAATATTCCTTCTTTCTACCGACTATTCCCTGTTCACGATCTTGTAGGACGCCGAGAAATCCTCTTTTTCGAGTCCTTCCTTCATCGCTTCCTCGTAGACTTTGACGACTCTTCTTAACGAGGGGGTCTCCTTCTTCTTTTCGTCGGCAATCTCCAGGGCGAAATGGACGTCCTTATTCATGTTCCCCACCGAGAACGCGGTCGGATACTCTCCGTTGATGATGTTCTTCGCCTTCGTATCGAGATAGAAGCACTGGGCCCCGCCATAAGAGAACGCCGTCACGACGTCGTTCAGATCCATGCCGCAGGCTTTGGCCAGCCCGAGGACCTCGTTCACGCCGTTCTGGATCTCCCCGACCAGCGCGTTATGCAGGATCTTCATCAAAAGGCCTTTCCCGTGGCCGCCCATGTAGATGATATTCTTCCCCATACAGGCGAGGACCGGCTTCACCTTCTCGAAGACTTCCTTCTTTCCGCCGGCGTAAATCCCGAGCTCGCCTTTGATGGCGGCCGGTTGGCTCTTGACCACCGGGCAGTCCAGTAACTCGGCTCCTTTCGCTTCGACCTTCTTCGCCATTTCGACATTGACCCGCGGGGCAATCGTCGACATGTCGATGCAGATCTGTCCCGGGCGGAGATACTTCAGCAGTTCGTTATAAAGCGCAATCATGTGCTCGTTCTTGGGGACCATCGAAATGATCACGTCCGCGAACGAAACGCATTCTTCGTAAGACGACGCGAACGGGAAATCCGTCTTCTTCGGAACGATGTCGTATCCGATGAGGTCGTATTTCTTCGCGACGTTCTCCGCCATCGGCATCCCCATGATGCCTAAACCGATAAACGCGATTTTCATGGTACGGTTCTTCCTTTTAGGGAAAATCAGTTCCCTTCCGTATGGTCCCAGGCGTTCTGGAAATTCCCGAGCCCGTAGGTCGTGAACGGATGCTTGAAGGATTCCTCGTAGACGCTTAAGCCCGCGGTCACGATGTCGACATCCAGTTCCGCCATGTCCGCAATCTGTTTCCCGTTGCGGACCGCTGCGGCGATGATCTCGGTCTTATATCCCTTGATCCGGTAGATGTTCGCAATCTGGGACATGTACCCGTATGTGTCCTCGCCCGAATTCTCCTTCCAGCCCAAGAACGGGGAGACGAACATCGCCCCGATGCGTCCGGCCTGGATGGCCTGGGACGGGGAGAAGACGAGCGTCACGTTCGTCCGGACCCCTTCTTCCTCGAGGGTCTTGGCCGCCTTCAGGCCTTCCAGCGTGCACGGGATCTTGATGACGAAGTTTTCACAGAGAGAAGAAATCTTCTTCGCCTCGGAAACCATGTCCCCGGCCTTGTCTAGATGCGGATTGATCTCGACCGAGACCGGGAACTTCTCCTTGCCCTCGAGATGGTTCCTGTGAATCCATTCGGCGATGTCCCCGATAGCCTTTAAGAACGGCTTTCCCGAATTCATGATGTGCTTCGGGTTCGTGGTGACCCCGTCGATTCCATAGGCCTTATAGGCGTAATCGATCTCGTCCAGCTTCGCGGAATCCAGATAGAATTTCATCATTTTTCCTCCTTGTTTGAAATTGATTCGGCTTTGTTGAAATCCATAAAATAGACGGCTAACGACTCGAATAACGGTGCGAACGGGCTATTTTCCTTATAGAAGGCGATGGGAAGCCCGAGAGGAGCCTCGAGTGTCTGTTTTCCCCGAGGGACCTTTTTATTCGTGAACATCTGCACGTACCCTTCTCCGGGGATGGTGACTTCCCATTCGCGGACAGAAGGACGGACGACCGGACAGACCAATACGTCCCTTCCGAAGAGATATTCCCTTCTCTGGACCTTCTCGTCCACGAGCGGATATTCGAAGAAGAGCGGTCTCATTAAAGGTGTCCCGTTTTCGTAATACTCCTCTTCGGAAGCAATCCTGTACGGCTTTAGTGCCGCGAAGATCTGACTGTTCCGCGCGAATTCCCCGATCACGTCCGGATCGTCGAACTGCGCGTTGTCCTTCGGGCGGTTTCCTTCGTGCGTGCGGTAGACCGGCGAGAAGATATTCATCTCGCTCCATCTCCTTAAAAGCTCCGAAGAGCGTTTCATCATCAGGATCGTCGTATACCCTCCGATGTCGGAATGGACGATGCCGCAGCCCGAGCAGCCGAGGGAGAGGGAAGCCGGGATCACCGAGCCCATCCCGTAATCGTCCGACCAGTCGACGTGCTGGTCCCCGTTCCACATCGAGTTCGTGAAGCGGAAGGTATGCCCGTACCCGGCGCGGTTGAAGAAGAAAATCTCGTCCTCCTTCCCGCTTTCGTTCACCGCGTCGCGGCAGCACTGCGCCCAGAGCGTGGGCCAGCGGTTATGGAGCTGTTCGGCGTCCCCGCCGTAGACCCTCGCGTCGGTCGGAAGATACTCCCCGAAATCCGCCATCCAGCCGGATAAGCCGATTCCGATCATGTTCTTCTTGATAATTTCCTTGTACCAGTTATAGGCCGACGGATTCGTCAGATCGACGATCCCGGCGTTGAACGTCGTGGACTTGACGAGGTACGGCTTCCCGTTCTTGCGCTTGACCAGGAAATCGTTTTTCTTCGCGTAGACGTACTGCTCGGAATTCTCCTTGACGAACGTGTTGATGTAGCCTAAAAAACGCACGCCGTCTTTGTTCAGTTCGCGGATGAATTCCCCTAGACCCGCGTAAAGCTTCGAATCCACCTTCCAGTTCCAGTAGACCTGGTAACCGAAGGAAGTCACCACGTGGCCGCACCAGTCCTGCGCCCAGAGCGCCACGACCCGGATTCCAGCCTTCTTCGCTTCTTCGTATTTCTTCCGTAGCATCTCCGTCCCGCCCTGGACGGCCAAGATCGCCCCGTCGTTGACCCAGTCGGGAATCTTATAGGAGATCCCCGTCAGAAAGCACAGTTTCTGCGCCAGCTCCTCCTGGGAATCTGCGGTGAGCAGAGAGATGGATTTCGGGAACTGGCGGAAATGAATCAGCACTTCCCCTTTCTTGAACGTGATGATCCCGTAGGAATCCTCGTGGCAGTAAAAGGCGTAATTCTTCGATGAGACGTAGGACGGGACCGAGACGTACGTCTGGTGGTCCTTGTATTTTCCGAGATGGTCCGGATCCGGCCCTTTCAGCTTCCAGCGGATCATCTTCTTGGCAATCTTCCACACCTGCTGGTGCTCGGAAACCCAGATCGGGACTTTCTGACCGGCCAAGTCGACGTAAGTGTACTGTTCCCCGCAGCCGGTGATGTGTTCCCCTTCGAACGTCTTGAAGCGGATCGTGAAGCGGTTGTAGGGATAATCCACGTGGAAGTGTAGCTTCATCAGCTCTCCCCGCTCGACGATGATTTCCGCCCCGATTTTCGAATCCGAGAAGAGGAAACGGTTCCCGTTCCTGCTTACGAAGACGAGCTTGTGGCTGTCGTAGAGATGGTCCTTCGTGCGGAAGAAGCCGCGGCTCATCTTATTTTTCGCCCTGCCCTTGGAGACGATGAGATAGCATTCCCCGCTGCTCAGCTGACGGTAGAAATATTCCTGAAGTTCCCCCGCGTTCATCTTCCGTTCCTTCCTATCCGTTCCAAGCGGATTCAAGTTAATTTATTAAGCACCTTAATAAATATTTCTACACTTATTGTAAGGCCTTACAGAAGAAGAATCAACACCAAAGAAAAATCCGGGGGCGTCCCCGGAAGAAGAGTTCAAAAGATTTCGAGGAGATGGATCCTTCGTGGACGATCTTCCCTCTCAGATGTTCCGGCACGATCTCGAGAAGACCGACGTCGTTCCCGAAGCGGACGATGATGAAAAGGGGCTGTTACGAAATTGATTCCTCCAAAGGGTCAGTTCTGACAGCCT